>JAUNIP010000002.1 GCA_030523425.1 Coriobacteriia bacterium | reverse complement strand
GGTCGGTGCCGCCGCCGGAAGGATCATCGCCGCCGCCGGGGTCGGTGCCGCCGCCGCCGGCGGGGGTCGGATCAACGCTAGGAGTGTTGTTAGACGACGATCCAGACGAAGACCCCGAAGAGGAACCTCCGCCCCAATCGTTGTTGTAGTCCCAGTAATCCCAGCTATCGCTGGTGTTGTAGGAAAGGTCTTTGATGTCCAAATTGGTGTTGTTGAACTTCTTGGTATAGGGCGGGTCGTCCGCTTCGGGGAACTGCACAATCTGCGAAGCATCGGTAATCACGTTGTTCAAAAACGCTGAAAACGCGCTGCTGGCCGTGACCCTGGTAGCATGTTGGTTCGTTCGATCGCCCAGCCAAATGGCCACCGAATACTGCGGGGTGATGCCGCAGAACCAACTGTCCAAATTCTCTTCGGTGGTGCCGGTCTTGCCTGCCACCGGTTGGTTCACCCGTAAAGCAGCATCCGTGCCGGTACCGCCAGTGACAACGCCTTTCATCACTTCCACCGCCGCATGGGCAACCTCTTCGGAAATGGCACGCGTGCCTTCGGGATTCGTGTTGTCTATAATCACTTCGCCCTTGCGGTCGATGGCTTGCTCAATGACCACGGCATCATAATGGGTGCCGCCGTTTGCCAACGTGGCATAGGCATCGGCCATTTCCAGCGGGCTGCAGTCCTGCGAGCCTAGCGTCAGCGAAGGCACCGGGCTTAATTCGGACGTGATGCCCAATTTGTGCGCCATTTCTACCACCGCTTCAGGCGTAACCGCCGTGACCAGGCGCGCAAATGCCGTGTTGGAAGAAACGGCGAAGGCGTTCGCAATGGTGATGGTGCCATAGCTGTAATGAGCATAGTTGTGCACTTCCCAGTCACCAATTTTCACCGTGGAAGAAGCATCCACGTAAGTCTGCGGCGAAATGCCCTGGTCGATAGATGTTACCAGCGTGAACGTCTTAAACGACGAACCCGTTTGGCGCTTTCCTTGCGTGGCCAGGTTGTACTGTTCGTTGTAGTAGTCGCGCCCGCCCACCATGGCACGCACGTATCCGTTGCTGGGGTCTATGGCCACAATAGCGCACTCGAATTCTTCGCCGGCCTGGTCCGCCTTCGCGTTGGCCGCTTCAATGGCATATTCGTTCAATTGGGTGTCCAAGGTGGTGTACACCGTTAGGCCGCCAGCGAACACCTGGTCAAACGAAAGCTGATCAAGCAGGCACTGGCGCACGTAACTGGTGAAATACGGGTAGTTCTCAATGCCGTCGTCGGAAAACTCCGAAGGGTTCAATTCGATGGGCGCTGCCTTGGCTTGGGCAGCCTGAGCCGCAGTGATGTAACCGTTCGACTCCATGCGGTCTAGCACCAGGTTGCGGCGAGCCAACGCATGATCGGGGAAGTCAATGGGGTTGTTGTAGGTGGGCGACTGCGGAATGCCTGCCAAAAGCGCCGCTTCGGGCAGGGTGAGCTCTGCGGCGGTTTTCGAGAAATACCGATGCGCCGCAGCTTCAATGCCATAGGCGCCGCAACCATAATTGATGGTGTTCAGATACATCAGCAGAATTTCGTCTTTGGTGTAGGTGTTTTCTACCTGGATGGCCAAAGCGGCTTCGCGCAGCTTGCGCTTCAACGTCATGTCCGTGGCTTCATCGGTCAGCACGGTGTTGCGCACCAGCTGCTGGGTAATGGTGGAAGCGCCTTCGATTTTGCCGCCCATGGCATTGTTCACCAAGGCGCGCAGAATGGCCATCACGTCGACGGCGCCATGTTCGTAGAAGCGTTCGTCTTCGGTGGCAACCGTGCCTGCCACCGAAGACGAGCTGATGTCGGTCAGGGCAGAAAGCGGCAGGCGATTTTGCAGCTGGAAGCGGGCCAGCAGCGTTGTGTGGTCGCTGGCATACACTTCCGTGGCCGTTTCGGCGCCGAAGTCTTCCGCGCGGATTTCGGGAAGGTCTTCCAACCACTTGCTGCCAATGAACACAGCCACACCGGCTGCGGCAATCAGCAGCACCAAGAAAGCTATCAAAATGCGTGCAGGCCACGGCACACGGCGCTTGTTCGTTTTGCGCCCGTGCTTTGCACGCTGCAAGGTGTCTTCGGCTTTTGCCACCACAAACCCCCAATCGGTAATGCTCAAATTCTACCATCGCGCCAGCCGCACACCCATAATTCACAGCAAACGGACAGTTTTCGTAACGGAATAGAGTCCCCAAGGTGAAATGGGGGTGCGGGGCTCTACAGCAGGGAGTCGGCATCTTTCTGTTGCATCTGTTGGGCGGATTCCAGTTGTTCCCGCACGGCGGCGTTGCCGGTGCCGCCGAAGGTGGTGCGGGCGGCCACGATGCTTTCCAGGTCCAGGCAGTTCACAATATCGGCCTCGAACAGGTCGCTTTCTGCCTTGAAGTCTTCCAGCGTCAAGTCGTCCAGTTGGCAGCCGCGCTTTTCGCATAGCAGCACCAAATGGCCCACCACTTCGTGGGCTGCACGGAAAGGCATGCCTTTTTTGGCCAGGTAGTCGGCCACGTCGGTGGCAGCCAAATAGCCCTTGGTGGCCTGTGCGCGCATGGCTTCTGGATGAATGGCCATGGTTTCTATCATGCCGGCGGCGCACTGGCAGCAATCCAGCACGGTATGGGCGGCATCGAAGGCGCCTTCCTTGTCTTCCTGCAGGTCCTTGTTGTAGGCCAGCGGCAGCGACTTCAGCGTGACCAACAGGCCCACCAAGTCGCCCACCACACGACCGGACTTGCCGCGAATGAGTTCCGCGAAGTCGGGATTTTTCTTCTGCGGCATGATGGAAGACCCCGTGGAATACGAATCCGACAGCGTGACGAAGCCGAATTCGGCCGTAGACCACAAAATGATTTCTTCGCACAGCCGCGTAAGGTGGATGCTAGACACGCTGCAAGCATACAGCAGGTCAAGCAGGTAATCGCGGTCAGAAACGGCGTCCAGCGAATTGGGGATGACACCCGCGAACCCCAGCGCTTCGGCCGTGGCCGCGCGGTTTAGCGGGTACGTGGTGCCCGCCAGCGCCGCCGCCCCTAAGGGGCACATGTCGGCCGCGCGCTTGGCGTTCTTGAAGCGCCCGAAATCGCGCGCCAGCATCCAGAAGTACGCCAGCATGTGGTGCGAAAACAGCACCGGCTGGGCATGCTGCAGGTGCGTGTAGCCTGGCATGATCACGCTGAAGTTGGCTTCGGCCTGCGCAAGCAGCGCCTGGCGCAGGGCCACGTTGCCCGCCATCAGGTGGTCGCACAGCTTCTTGGCGTACAGGCGCGTGTCGGTGGACACCTGGTCGTTGCGGCTGCGGCCCGTGTGCAGGCGCGCGCCCGCCTGCCCCACGCTTTCTATAAGCGCGCCTTCCACGGCCATGTGGATGTCTTCGTCGTTGATGTCGAAAGCGAAGTCATCCGCTTCGATGCGCTGCTGAATGGTATCTAGGCCTGCGTGGATGTCTTCCACGTCTTGCTGTGAAATGATGCCTTGGTTGGCCAACATGCGCGAATGGGCCTTCGAGCCTGCAATGTCTTCGGCATACATGGCCTTATCAACCGGCAACGACGCACCGAACCGCTGCGTGAAATCGTCCACGCCCTCTTCAAATCTCCCTGACCACAGTGCCATGGCTATTCCTAGCGTGTGCCTTATTCGCTTACGCCTAGGGCGGCGCGGTTGGCGGCCCAGGTGCACAGTTGCAGGCCGTACAGGTCTATGAAGCCCTTGGCGGATTCGTGGTTGAAGGAATCGGCCGCGTCGTAGGTGGCCAATTCGTAGTTGTACACCGAAGCTTCGGACTTGCGGCCCACCACCACGCAGCTGCCCTTGTAGAAGCGCAGGCGCACGCTGCCGGTCAGGCAGGTTTGCGTGGAGGCCATAAACGCGTCTAAGGCCTTCTTGAAGGGGCTGAACCACTTGCCGTTGTACACTTCGATGGCCCACATCTGCTCGAAATTCAGCTTGTGGTGCAGCACGTCGCGCTCCAGGCACAAGTCTTCCAGCGCCTTGTGGGCTTCAATCAGCGCCAGCGCGCCGGGGCATTCGTAGCATTCGCGGCTCTTCACGCCCACCAAGCGGTTTTCAATCATGTCCAGGCGGCCGTAGCCGTTGCGCCCGGCAATATCGTTCATGGCATAGATGATGTCCAGGTAAGGCATTTCCTTGCCGTCGATGGCGCAAGGCACGCCCTGCTTGAAGTCAATTTCCACGTATTCAGGCGCGTCGGGGGCGGCCTGCGGGTCAACCGTCATGGTGTAGATGTCCGCCGGTGGTTCGTTCCAGGGGTCTTCCAGCACGCCGCATTCAATGGCGCGGCCCCACAGGTTGTCGTCGATGGAATATGGGCTGGCCTTGGTGGTGGGCACGTCGATGCCGTGCTCCTTCGCCCAGTCCATTTCTTCGTCGCGGGTGTGCAGGTCCCATTCGCGCACGGGGGCAATGATGGTGATGGTGGGATCTAGCAAGCGCACCGACGTTTCGAAACGCACCTGGTCGTTGCCCTTGCCGGTGCAGCCATGGGCAATGTATTTCGCGCCATATTCGTGCGCTATATCCACCAGGCTCTTGGAAATGAGCGGGCGGGAAAGCGCGGATACCAGCGGGTACTTGTTTTCGTAGAGCGAATTGGCGGCCAGCGCAACCGTCAGATATTCGTTGGCGAAGTCTTCGCGCATGTCAACCACGTGGCAGGCGATGGCGCCGGTCTTCAATGCCTTTTCCTTCACCTGCTCCAGGCCGTCGTGTTCTTGGCCCACTTCGCCCACAACCGCAATTACGTCCACGTTGTAGTTTTCCTGCAGCCACTTGATGCACACGCTGGTGTCCAAGCCGCCCGAATAGGCCAATACTGCTTTTTCTTTTTCTGCCATGATGTAAAACCTTTCACCTTAGAAGCCCTGCGGGCTTGATTTGCAAAACTGAAGGACGGTCTTTCCGCTTAGTCCTGTCGCAGACGGTTGACCTGGGCGGCCACGCGGTCGGCAGCTTCGAAGGATTCCGCCGCAATCATGATGGTGTCGTCACCTGCCACGGTGCCCAAGGCACCCGCCAAATGCACGTCGTCAAGCGCGGCGGACACGCTTTGCGCGGCCCCAGGCATGGTCTTCACCACCACCAGGTTGCACGCGGCCTGCACACTTAGCACCATTTCGGCAATCAGACGGGCCAAGCGCAGTTCTTCGGGCGGGGTGTAGAAGCCTTCTTGCGACTTCACCAGGCCCAGGTCGTCAACGTCGCGCGAAATGGTTGCCTGAGTGCAGTCGAAGCCTTCGGCCTTCAGAAGATCGGCCAGCTCACGTTGCGTGCGCACCGTGTTTTCGCAGATGACCTTGCGAATGGCGTCATGCCTTTTCTGCCGTTTTCCCATGGGTTTCCTTCCGCTTTCGGGAAATCCTATTATATGCAAATTTTTGTATATATAAAGGGTTTTTATACAATATTTTTGAAAGTTTTGATTATTTTACAAAGTTTGCAAACTTTTCAACCAGCGCGTCCACATGGGCGGTGGTGCACACCAGCGGCGGCAGGAAGCGCAGCGTGGCAGGGCCGGTGTAGTTCAGCACCAGGCCTTGGTTCAGGCCTTCCGCCACAATGTCCGGCGCGCTCATTTCCACGCCTTCCGCCAGGTCAACGGCCACCATAAGCCCCAGGCCGCGCACGTTGGTGAACTGCGGCAGGGTTGCCAACTGTTCGCGCAGGTAGGCACCCACTTCGGTCACGTTCTGCGGAATGCCTTCGGCCTGCAGCGTGTCTAACGTGGCGTTGATGGCTGCAATGGCCAAATTGCTGCCACCGAAAGTGGAACCGTGATCGCCCGGCTCGAAGGCCGCTGCCACTTCCGCGCGCGCCGCGCACATGCCGCAGGGGAAGCCCGAAGCAATGCCCTTGGCAATGGAAACGATGTCCGGCGTAACGCCGAAATGCTGGAACGCGAAGGGATAGGTGCCGCAACGGTAGATGCCGCACTGCACTTCGTCGCAGATCATGGTGGCACCGTATTCCTGCGTTAGGCTGCGCACCGCTTGCAGGAATTCCTGGCTGCAGGGGTGCACGCCGCTTTCGCCCTGCACCACTTCCAGCATCACGGCGCAGATGTTCTTCCCCTGCTGGTCAAACAGCGCCTGCAGGGCCTCCACGTCGTTGATTTCCGTGTGCACGAAGCCGTCGGGCAGGGGCTGGAACAGCTCCTGCTTCACTTTCTGGGCCGTGGCGGCTAACGTGGCCAAGGTGCGGCCGTGGAAGCTCTTGTTCAGCACCACCACGGTGCGCGGCGCCGTTTCAGGGCTGCCACCTGCGGCAACATGTTTGCGCCGCGCATACAGGCGCGCCAGCTTTATGGCGCATTCGTTGGCTTCGGCGCCGGAATTCGCAAAGAAGGACTGCCACGGCGTGCGCTGATCTTCCGGCACGCAGGTGTTCAGCAAGTCCGAAACCTTCTGCGCCGCCTGACCCCGGCCTTCAATGTAGTAGTAGTTGCTCACGTGGATAAGCGTTTCGGCCTGCTGCTTGATGGCGTCTACCACCGCAGGGTGGCAGTGGCCCAAGCTGCACGCACCGATGCCGCCGATGAAATCCAGGTATTCGGCGCCTTTGTCGTCGTAGGCAACCATGCCTTTGCCGCTGGTCAGGTCTAAGGGCTTGCGGGCATAGTTGTGAATCACGTAAGTTTCTTCAAGCTGCTGCTGTTGTTCTAGGCTCATGTGTTGGTCCTTCCTTCATGCGGGCGCGCCCGCGGTTTCGTGTTAGTTCGTGCGGTCCACCAACTTGGCGGCGAAGTTGCCCAGCGGCTGGGCAGTGGCGTCTGCTAAGTCGTCGTAGCCGGTGACCATGGTGCCTATGCCTTTGTCGGTCAGCAGTTCCAGCAACAGCGCGTGAGGTGTGGTGCCGTTGATCATGTGCGCACGGCCTACCCCGCTTTTCAGCGCGTGAATGCAGGAATTCAGCTTCGGGATCATGCCGGTGGAAATGCGTTCGTCTTTCACCATGGCACTGGCATCTTCTATGGTCATGCGGGAAATAAGCGTCCCCTTGTCCTGAAAGTCTTCGTACAGGCCGTCAACATCGCTTAGGAACACCACCTTGTGGGCGCCTATGGCCGCAGCCACGCTGCCAGCGGCAATGTCGGCGTTCACGTTGTAGCAGCCGCCGTCTTCGCCCATGGCAATGGACGCCACTATGGGAATGAAGTCGGCGTCTACCAAGTTCTCTATCAACTGGGTGTTCACGCTGGTCACCGTGCCTACCCGGCCCCAGCGCGGGTCCATCTGCGTGGCCACCAAGGTGCCTGCGTCGGCACCCGAAAGACCCACGGCCATGTTGCCGTGTTCGTTCATGGCTTCCACCAGTTCCTGGTTCACCTTGCCCGTCAGCACCGTGCGCACTATTTCCATAGCTTCGGGCGTGGTCACGCGCTGGCCGTCCACGAATTCCACCGGCAGCTGGGCGGCCTGCATGGCGGCGTTGATGGCCTTGCCACCGCCGTGCACGATGACCGGCTTCACGCCGATGATCTTCAGCAGCACGATGTCAGCCATCACGTCGGCACGCAGCTGCGCGTCTACCATGGCCGCACCGCCGTATTTGATGACAATAGTCTTGCCGGTCACGTTCTTGATCCACGGCATGGCTTCCACCAGCACGTCGGCAGTCAGGCTGGACACGCCTTCAGGTCTTGTTTCTGTTGCATACTTCACGTTGTTCTCCATAGTCTTGCTCTTCTTTTGGGTGGGTCGGGCGTCTGCGCTAGGTGCGATAGTCGCCGTTGATGGTTACGTAGTCATGTGAGAAATCGCAGGTCCACACGGTGGTGGCGGCGTCCCCCGCGCCCAGGTTGATGTCGATGACAATTTCTGGGTCTTCGAAGCGGCGCAGGGCTTCTTCTTCGCTGAAGGGCACCGTCAGGCCGCCGCGGCAAACGGGCAGGCCCATGATGTCTATGTCCACCTGCAGCTGTTCGAAGCGCGCGCCGCTGCGGCCTACCGCGCCGGCAATGCGGCCCCAGTTGCAGTCGTGACCGTAGATGGCGGTTTTCACCAGGGGCGAATTGGCCACGGTGCGGGCTGCCAGGTCGGCGTCTTCGGGCGTGGCTGCGCCAGACAGGTTCACGGTAACCAAACGCGTGGCGCCTTCGCCGTCTTGGGCCTGCTGGCGGGCCAGGTTGGTGCACACATAGCGCAGGGCTTCGCAGAAGCGCTGGTAGGCGGGGGTTTCGGGGGCGAAGGCTTCGGTGTTGCCGGGCGCCGCCGCGCCGCTGGCCAAGGCGAAGCACGTGTCGTTGGTGGACGTGTCCGAATCCACGGTTATTTTGTTGAAGCTGGCCTGCACGGCGCTTATCAGGGCTTCGTGCAGCGCGTAGGCGCCCACCGGGGCGTCGGTGGTGATGACGCTGATCATGGTGGCCATGTTGGGCATGATCATGCCCGAACCCTTCGCCATGCCGCCCACCGTGAACGTGCAGCCGGGCAGGCCCACGCTTTCGCCTTCAAAGGTGACGGCGCATTCTTTGGGCACCGTGTCGGTGGTCATGATGGCACGCGCGGCGCTGTGGCCCGCTTCGGGGGTGGCTGCCGCGGCGGCTGTGGCAAGCTGCAGGCCGGGGCCGAAGGGTTCCAGCGGCAGGTGCTGGCCTATAACGCCGGTAGAGGCAACCAGCACTTCGTTGGCGGTGCACCCCACGGCTTCGGCGGCCATGCGCGCGGATTGTTCGGCAGCTTGCAGGCCCACCGCGCCCGTGGCGGCGTTGGCGTTGCCGGAATTGATGATGACCGCGCGGGCCGTGCCGTACGACACGCCGTCTAAGTGTTCGCGGGACACCGTGACCGGCGCGGCGCAAAACACGTTTTGCGTGAACGTTGCTGCCGCCGAGCAGGGCTGGTCGGCCACCACCAAGGCGAAGTCCAGCCGTTCAGGCTGGGGCCTAAAACCCGCGTGCACGCCTGCGGCCTTGAAGCCGGCAGCCGCCGTGACGCCTCCAGCAACGGGCGTGATGCCCTCAGGCAGCGGCTGGCCCACGTTTGCGGGGTCCCGCAGCGGTTGGATGGTTTGTTCTTCTTGCATGAAAGGTCCTTCTTGTGGGCGCCCTTGACGGGCGCACGTATTACACGGCTGGGGAAATAAGCCCCAGACCTGCGGTTTCTTCCAGTCCGCACACAATGTTGGCGCACTGCACGGCTTGGCCGGCCGCGCCCTTGCCCAGGTTGTCAATGGCGCAAGTGGCAATAACCATGTTCGCCGCAGTGTGAACCACCGCGCTCACATGCGCTTGGTTGGTGCCGGCCACGGAAGCGGTGTTCGCCTGCGTGGTGGGCAGCACGGTAACGCAGGGGTCGTTGGCGTAGAAACTGGCGTAGGCCTGCGTGATTTCAAGCTGCGTGGGCGTGGGCTTGGCAGGGTCTAGCGGGATGTTCACCGTAGACAGCAGCCCGCGGTTCAGCGGCGCCAAGTGCGGGGTGAACACCAAGTGCGCTTCGTCTAGGCCCAGAATCTGACCGATTTCCGGGGAATGCCGGTGGCTTGCCACGCCGTAGGCCTTCAAGCTTTCGTTGGCGAAGCAGAAGTGCGTGGTTTCTGTGCACTTCTTGCCCGCGCCCGTGACGCCGCTGATGGCATCGGCCACCACCACGCCTTCCGGATTGGCAAAGCCCCCGCGTATGGCCGGGGCGGCCGCCAGCGACGTGGCGGTTACGTAGCAACCCGCGCAGCCCACCAGCACCGCTTCGCCTGCCGCATAGCGCGCAGCCGCTGCCTGCAGACCTTCGCGGAACAGTTCCGGCTGGCCGAAGGAGCGCTGGGACAGCAGGTCCTTTTCGGTGTGTTCCACCTTGTACCATTTTTCGTAGACGGCGGGGTCGTCAAAGCGGAAGTCAGCAGACAGGTCTATGACGGTGACGCCCTGCTTGATAAGCCCCGGGGCCACGGCGATGGCAGCCGTGTGCGGCACGGCAGTGAACACCACCTGGCAGTCCTGCAGATTGGCTTCAGCGTTGGCGGTGAAAGCCAGGTGTGTAGCACCCGCGAAGGCGGGATACATGCTGGCCAGCGGCACGCCCGCCTGTGCGTCGGACGTGGCGGCCACCAGTTCGAAGTCAGGATGGTTCAGCAGCAGACGCACCACTTCGATGCCTGCAAAACCCGCAGCGCCCACAACGCCTGCTTTAATGGTCATAGTATTCCTCCATCCCCTGAAAAAGCGTATAAAGAACCACCCCCTTGCGGGAGTGCGTCTGACCATTGTAGTCAACCGCGCCCGCTTTTGCATCAAAAAGTTATAAAATTAGCCAAGAAATGCGAAAATTTTGCAATTTCAAGGTAATTATTTCAAATTTTTTGCATACTTGAGCAGAAAAGCCAGCGTGATGGTGCGCATGGTGGCAGACGACACTTCTACGGTGAACTTGCCTGACCCGGTAACCCTGCTGCACGAAGCGCGCAGCGAACGCGACCAGCAGCTTGACGGCGCACTAGGGCTAAGCGGCGGGCAGGTAACGCAATGATCGTGCTAGATGCCTGCGCTGCCATGGGGATTATTCCGGAAGCGCAGAAGGGAGCGCCCTACTTTTTGTCTACCAGGGCGTCCATGATGCAGGTGACTATGCTGATGACGATGCTGCCCAAGATGGCGCTGCCCAGGCCGTTGACCTGAATGCCCGTACCGAACACGTTCAGGCTCAGCCAGCTGGCCAGCTCCAGCATCAGTCCGTTCAGAATAATGTAGAAGATGCCCAGCGTAAGAATGGTAAGGGGCAAAGAAAGCGCGCGGGTGATAGGGCGGATGATGGCGTTGACGAAGGCCACGCACAGCGAACCTAAGGCCAGCGCCACCAACTGGTCGGAGCCCACCATGACAATGCCTGGTATCAGATATATGGCCGCCGCCACCGCCACAGCCGTGACCAGCCATCTCAAGAAAAACGACATTCCGCTTCCTTTCGCATTCGCGCCCCGCGCAGCGTCGAGCAGTTCCGGCGTTCGGCAGAACGCCGCAACGAACTAGGGAACCTAAACCGACGAGAATGCCCCAGGTTGCCCCGCCCGTCGGGCGTAGCGTACTAACGCTACGTAAGCCCTCAAGGAAGGGGCAAGATGGGGCATTCCCGTCGGTTTAGGCGTACATGGATGCGTACGGTCTGCTGGACTCCGGGCGCAGGCAGTAGTAGCCTTTGCCGGATTCGTCTACGGGGGCAGGCAACTCTTCGGCGAAGTGCTGGTTGTATTCCTTTAGCAGGTCGTGCAGCGTTTCTAAGTCTTCGCCTTCGACAGGCCCGTATTGCATGCCGGCAGGCACGTCTTCTTCAGCCAGGGCGTTCTTCAGATAGATGACACCGCCGTGCATGCCGGTGGCCAAGTATTCACCCGACGTGCCCATTAACACTATGATGCCGCCAGCCATGTATTCGCCCAAGAAGGAGCCCGCGTCGCCGCCGATGACAATGGTGGGGCATTTATCCTGGTACTGCTTCATGTGGATGCCCACACGCCAGCCGCAACCGTCGCGCACGAAAATCTTGCCGCCGCGCATGCCATAACCCGTTGCGTCCCCACAACGGCCATGGATGACAATGTGGCCGTCGTTCATGGTGTTGCCAATTTGGTCTTGGGCGTTGCCATACACTTCTATTTCGCCGCCATCCATATAACAGGCCATGTCGTTGCCAGGCACGCCATGGATTTCCAAGCGCTTGCCGGCGGGCATGGCGCTGCCCAGATAGCGCTGAGCCAACACATTGTTCAGCTCAATCACATCGGCCTGAGCCAGGGCTTCGCGGACTTTCTGGTTGGCTGGGGCGAAATGGTCCGTTCCCAATTCGATGATTATTTTGTTAGCACACATTAGGCACGCTCCTTCCAGCCCAGCTGGTCAAGCTGCGAAGGGTATCCCGCATGCAGCCTTTCCCACCGGCGCTGCTGGTCGAAGGCAATGTTTTCGGGAGCCACCTGGAAAATGTCCCCCTGAAACGAACTTAAGGGCACTTGATTGCGGATGATGGAAGAGTAGATGCCCGCCTGTTCGGGGCGGTTCAACAAAATGTATCCCACCAGGTAATCGCCGCGCGTGACAATCTTCACGTATTGATTGCCTTCGCAGAATATCTGCTGTTCGCAGCCGCTGTCTTCCGCGGGGTTTATAAGGCCGCTGGTCAGCAAGCTGGCTTCGTAGAAATCCACCGCATTGATGGCGAAAGAGCCTTCGAACTGCGGGGCATTAGGCGCACACGCCATGTTATAGCCCGCAATCTGGCCATGCTCCAACGCGATGGGCCACAGGGCCAACGGGCGCTGGGCGCCGTCCAAGGAATCGGTTATCTGCACCAAGTCGCCTGCCGCATACACGTCTGGCAGGGTGGTTTGCATGTCCGTTCCCACAATTAGGCCCCTGCCCTGTTCGGCGCCGTCTTCCACCGCCAAGGCAGAATTAGGACGCACGCCCACGCACAGCATCAGCACATCCACATCCACCGTGGTACCGTCGTTGATGTGCGCTTTGGTAATGCGGTTGCCCTCGCTGAAGAATTCGTCTGCCGAAAGTCCGGGATGGCACATGACGCCATGCGCTTCCAGCATCTTCTGCAGCACGCTGGCGCCTTGGGCGTCCAACACGGCGGGCAGAATGCGCGGCGCCAATTCATACACGTCAATGTGATCGGCATGATGCGACAGCGCTTCAGCCGCCTTCAGGCCAATCAGGCCGCCGCCTATGACCACCACGTGGCTTTCGCGACCTTGTGCATGCGCAGCCGCCGTGGCAGCTTCAACATCGGCCCACGCTTCCTTGGCGTCGTCGAGCGTCATGAAGTTGTGGGTGTTTTCCTGGGCGTTGTAGCCCTTGAACGGCGGGGTGAACGGAACGCTGCCGCAGGCCAACAGCACCTTGCCATATGCCACGGTTTCGCCATTCTTCAGGTCGACTTCGTGGTCGGCCGAACGCAGCTTCACCGCTTCGTATTCAGGGCCGAACAGCGTTTGCAGGTTGTTGCGCGTGTAGAATTCGGGGTCTTTGAACCACACCTTGTCTTCGGTGGTCTTGCCTTCGATCATATAGGAAATAAGCGGCGTGCCGTAAGCAGGGTAAGGCTCTTTGCTCAGCATCAACACGCTGCCCTGCGCGTCAACCTTACGGATGTGCTGCGCGGCGTTCACGCCTGCGGCGGAATTGCCAATAATCAGGTAGTCAACAGTGTAGGTTGCCATTAGCACGTCGCCTCGCTTTCCACGTAAATAAGAGCGCGGTTGGGACAGGCCGCAACGCACTGGGGCGTTCCCGGCTCACCTAGCACATCGCCGCATAAATCGCACTTGTAAGCAATGCCTTTGACGGAAACCTCTTCCACGTGCACGGCGCCGAAGGGGCACATGGAAACGCAGGTGCGGCACCCCACGCAGCGTTCCGGGTCAGACGTTACCACGCCGGTGACCGGGTCTTTCTGCATAGCACCGGAAATGCATCCCATCACGCATTGGGGGTTTTCGCAGTGGCGGCAATTGATGGCGATAGAGGTGGTCTTCGTGCCTTCCACGCGCACGCGCGAATGCAGGTCAGATTCCCCTAGTTTGAAAGCCTTCACCGTGTTCTCGAACGGGGAATGGAACGTTTTGCAGGCAACTTCGCAGCGCTTGCAGTCCAAGCACCAGGCCTGAATGGCATAGATTCGTTTCATGCTCATCACTCCCCTGCGTACTTCACGCCAAGGATTTCCAGCTCTTTTTCGTTCAAGCCGACTCCCCTTAGCATCAGGCGGTTGCCGCGCAGGCTGTCCACGGCATTGATGCCCATACCGCCCATCATCTCTTGGATTTCGTGCGTCCACGCACGCACCATGTTCACCACGCGCTCGGCGCCAATTTCGGGGTTCAAGCGCTTCGTAAGATCGGCCCGCTGGGTGGCAATGCCCCAGTTGCAACGGCCCGTGCTGCAGCTTTGGCACTGGTGGCAGCCCAAGGCTATAAGCGCCGAAGACGCAATGTAGCAGGCATCTGCCCCCAAAGCGATGGCACGCACCACGTCGGCAGAACTGCGCATGGAGCCTGCCGCTACCAGGCTTACGCGGGAACGAATGCCTTCGTCACGCAAGCGCTGATCAACCGCGGCTAAGGCCAGTTCAATGGGAATGCCCACGTTGTCGCGGATGCGCTTGGGGGCGGCACCCGTGCCGCCGCGGAAGCCGTCAACAGTGATGATGTCAGCCCCGGCGCGCGCAATGCCCGAAGCAATAGCGGCCACGTTGTGCACGGCAGCAATCTTCACGCCGACCGGCTTGGTGTAGTTAGTGGCTTCCTTCAGTGAGAAGATGAGCTGGCGCAGGTCTTCGATGGAATAAATGTCATGGTGCGGAGCGGGCGAAATAGCGTCGGTGCCCTGCGGAATCATACGCGTGCGAGACACTTCTTCGTTGATTTTTTCACCCGGCAGGTGCCCGCCGATGCCCGGCTTGGCGCCCTGGCCAATCTTGATTTCAATGGCAGCACCCGCGTTCAGGTAATGCGGGTCTACGCCGAAGCGGCCCGAAGCCACCTGCACGATGGCACGGTCAGCCAACGGCTCAAGTTCGCGATGCAGGCCACCTTCACCGGTGTTGAAGTAGATACCCAGCTCGTGAGCGGCAATGGCCAACGACTTTTGCGCATTCAGCGAAATGGAGCCGAAGCTCATGGCCGAAAACATCAGCGGCACATCCAGCTTAATCTGGGGCGGCATGGTGGTCAGCACCGTACGCTCGCGTTCGTTCACCTTTAGCGCGTCGGGGCGGCTGCCCAGCAACACGCGGGTTTCCATGGGTTCACGCAGCGGGTCAATGGAGGGGTTGGTAACCTGCGAAGCGTTCAGCAGCAGGTGATCCCAATAAATGGGATACGGTTCGGGGTTGCCCATGGAAGCCAACAGCACGCCACCGGTTTGGGCCTGCTTGGCAATATCTTGCATATAACCCAGCGTCCAGTTCTTGGAGCCTGGGTCTACCTGGGGCCACTTCGTAATGGCTAAAGCATGCGTGGGGCACATGCACACGCAGCGCTGGCAGTTCACGCATTGGGCGTGGTCAGCCACCACGCAGCCCAAATCTTCGTCAACCTTGTGCACTTCGTTGGAACACGAGCGTTCGCACACGCCGCACTGGATGCACAAATCTTTATCACGCAGGATCTTGAATTTGGGAAGCAGGTAATCAAGCATGTTCTAAGCCTCCCTTCATCGAGCGGGCAAGACGCCAACCTCGTGAGGTTGGGGCATAAGCTGGGGAATATTTTCTGCGGCCTCGGTGGCCTTGCGTGCCGCCACTTCGTCAAGCTGCACCACGAAGGGAACGCCGCCGTCTATGGAGCGCACGTTTTTCACGTCCGGACATACCACTTCGATGGCGGCCTGCTCGCTGGCGAAATACACCATGGAATCCTTTTCGCCCACCATCAACGCGCGCAGCTTCAGGCGGTCGTTTAAGGCCAGCAGGCCTTCTTGACTGCCGACGATCACGGAAAACGGGCCATTGACCAGGGCGTTTGAATACGTGGCGCGCAGGGCGGTTTCGAAGGCAGCGTCTTCAGGGCTCATGCGATCGATATCGTCCCAGGAAGAGGCGGTCATAATGTGGGCGGCCAATTCCTGCGAAAAGCCATGGCGGCGAGCCAGCAGGTCAAACAAGTACGTAATGACTTCAGTGTCGGTCTGCAGCTCACACTTGTAGCCGAACTGTTCCACGTAGCGGCGGTTGGTGTCGTAGCTGGAAATTTCGCCGTTGTGCACCACCGACCAGTCCAGCAGCGTGAAGGGATGCGCGCCGCCCCACCAACCGGGAGTGTTGGTTGGGAAGCGCCCGTGCGCCGTCCACGCCCAGGCTTTGTAGTCCTGAATGCGGTAGAACTCGCCGATGTCTTCCGGATATCCCACGCCCTTGAACGCGCCCATGTTCTTGCCGGAAGACGCTACGAAGGCGCCTTTGATATTGGCATTGATGTGGAACACGTGCTGCATGGTATATTCCGCTTCGTCCGTTTCCGACGTGGTCAGGCGGATGGGGTGGGGCGCCACGAAGTAACGCCAAATTTCCGGCGAATCCTTGATGGCGCTTACCTTTTCGGTGGGAATGCGCTCTTGCTTTTCTGCCATGAAGTACTTGTCCAGATACGCTTCCGTTTCAGAACGGGCCGTTTTGGATTCGTACATGATGTGGAAGGCATACAAATCCTGGTATTCAGGATAGATGCCATAGGCAGCAAAGCCGCCGCCTAAGCCATTGCTTCTGTCGTGCATGAGGGCGATGGACTTCAGGATATCGCTGCCATCATGGCGGCCGCCGCTGCGGTCCATAATGCCAGAGATAGCACAGCCAGAAGGTATTCTCACATCGCCTTCCCGCAGGTTATCCCTCATCGACATGAGACATCTCCTACTCTCGTCTTTATGTAACATTACTCACGTAATGAAGTGGCGGACCACGCCCCTTGCCCGAAGCCTTAGATTCCCGGTCCGAATAAGAAATCAGGCGGGCTGCGAACTCAGGGCGCAAAGTCCCCACAGTCTGTGGTCAGACCAGTCTAGTCAAGGAATGTTTCGCACACGTATTTCTTATGTTTCAAGTGAGTTAAGAGACACGAACGACCCTTTCCATGAAGCAAGCCCTTTCATTACAGAAGTTTTCCCATGCTCGCTCGTTCAATTCGCGCGCTAAGGTTTTCAGGGTTTCGAAATAGGCCTGCTCGAAGTCTTCTTGCACAGACAAGCCCCACACATCCTTGAAATAGTAGTAATAAGAGGAGCTGGGATTTTGGGGAACCCCCTCGTTGTGCACGCAGTAAGGGCTGTCCACCTTCGATGCGATGGCTTCCCAGGCGGCTGACGCCAACATGATGTAACGCTCCTTCACCGTAAGCGCGTCCCCCATCCATACGTGGTAGGAAAACAACGCTTCCCAAGGCTCCTGAAAATACGAGCTGGATGCGCGCACGCCCCACCCCTGCGGCGAACGGTCATAGGAACGCAGCAGCACCCGAGGTGCCAGGATGCGCCTGAGCAGGGTGCCGTCTACCCCTCTTGCTACAAAATCTTCTAAGGGAAGCAGCACCCATTCGTCATCGGTGGCAGCGGGGTTGTAATCGAACTTTTTGGCTTCGTAGATAAGGCTTTGGAAATGATCTTTGAAGCTACACCGCTCCCTTTCGGAGCGATTTCCCAGCGGATCGAAAAAGTACTTTTCGGCAATGGATTGCAGCACCGCTTGGTCGCAATGGGACAGCAATGACGCAAGGGTGGGCAAGTCCTGGAAGGGCACATGATAGCGGGTCCACACAGTTGCTTCGAAGGTTTCATGTTCGTCAAACATAAGCGCACTCCTTTCGCGAGAAGGGGAACGAAAGACGCACCTACCTAGGGCAACCGCAGGTGCCTTTTCTACAGATAGGATGGATTCTAGATGGTCTTTCGTCCAGTATTTCTTGCTTGATAGTGTAACACATTTCTAGAACAAGTGTTCTAGAAATTTTAAGAAAAGAACGGTGTGCACCAAGATGCCCTAACCGCAGCTCCGACGCGGATTTCCCTCCTATTTGTTACCTAATGTTGCACCGATTGAGTCGATGGCAATCATGTGCGGGTCCACGCCAAACGCAAGCAACACGTGGTTCACAATTCTTTCAACCTCAGGCGTGAACGTTTCAAAATCTACATTGTCCGAAAGCAGAAAATGTTTGTATGCCGCCACAAACCCCGCCAAGGAAAACCGTAGGGACACACAAAATTCCTTTTCGTCACCTGCGTAATTGCACGCAATCAAGCGCATGGCCTGATAGGCGGAAGGCCACGCCCTCTCCACAAACACCTCCACAGGCATGAAACGCACTATACCCTGATAGAATGCCAGGTCATCCATAAAAACTCGGTTCAATTCCTCAACCACCATATTAGCCACATTAAGTTCGCCGGTAGCTGCCCGCAGCGTAACCCCCATAATGACGCGCTGAACTTTGGCAGTCAGAATTTCTTCGGCCAGATTAGCTATCGAAGCGTAATGGAGATAAAACGTCTTGCGATCGACGTTAGCTCGTCGCGACAATTCGCTAACCGTAACGTTATTCATGCCTTTTTCCGCCACAATAGATCTAAAGGCCTGCTGAATTGCCTGATCGGTTTTTTCAATTCGCCTGTCCTGCTTCGGTCGGGTGGATTTCGAATGTACGCTTGCCATACTTTCCCGCTTCTTTTGTTCCTACATCGGATAATCCCTAATTTTTCCCTAGTTGTAGATTATTCCACAGTTAGGGAATTTTGGGGTAGAAACCACACAAAGCCAGAAATAAACTCCCCTCTGAAAGCACTTCCCCGCAAGATTCCAAACGTGAAAGGACGCCCATGAAGCTGCAAAACCGCGTGAAGAAAGTTGCATTAGACAAGTTGATTGATTACCTGTTGGAAAACCCCGAAGAAAACATCCCCAAGGTGATGAAGGGCTTTGACGACTTAGCGCCCGACAGCCTGTTCCCCAGTCAACGGAAAGCCTTCCGCACGGCCATCGAAGAAGAAAACAACTGGTACCAGCTGTTGCTGCGCCTGACCCATTTGAATCCTGAAGTGGTCGGCGACCTGCTGAAAGCCTTCGTGGTTGACGCCAACTTCTTGGCATGGAATACCCAAGAAGGAATGCGCGAAAAGTACCAGTGCAATATTCCGTGGGCCATCCTGTTAGACCCCACCAGCGCCTGCAACCTGCACTGCACCGGCTGTTGGGCGGCCGAATACGGCCACAGCCTGAACCTGACGCTTGACGATATAGATTCCATCATCCAGCAAGGCCGCGAACTGGGCGTTCATATTTACATCTACACCGGTGGCGAACCGCTGGTGCGCAAAAAGGACTTAATCATACTGTGCGAGCGCTACCCCGACTGCGCGTTTTTATGCTTCACCAACGCCACGCTGATCGACGAAGCTTTCTGCCAGGAAATGATTCGCGTGAAGAACTTTGTGCCCGCCATCAGCGCCGAAGGTTTCGAAGAAGCCACCGACGCGCGCCGCGGAGCGGGCACCTATCAAAAGGTGAGCAAGGCCATGGACCTGTTGAATGCACACGGCCTGCCCTTCGGCGTTTCGTGCTGCTACACCAACGCGAATGCGTACTCCATCGCATCGGAAGAATTTTTCGATTGGCTGATAAGCAAGGGCGCCCTGTTCGCTTGGATTTTCACGTACATGCCCGTAGGCGCGAACGCCAGCGCCGACTTAATGGTGCAGGCCAAGCAGCGCGTGCACCTGTACAACTTCGTGCGCGACATGCGCTCAAAGAAGCCCCTGCTCACGCTGGACTTCCAAAACGACGGCGAATTCGTGGGCGGCTGCATCGCAGGCGGGCGTAGGTACCTGCATATCAACGCTGCCGGCGATGTGGAGCCTTGCGTGTTCGCGCACTATTCCAACGCCAACATCCACGATGTGTCGCTGCTTGACGCCCTGCGTTCGCCCCTTTTCATGGCCTACTACGAAGGACAGCCGTTCAGCGACAACCTGCTGCGCCCTTGCCCCATTCTGGAAAACAAGGATGCGTTAGCCGAAATGGTAGAGCGCACCGGTGCCCATTCCACCGACCTGGAGCAGCCCGAAGATCCCCGCGACCTGTGCGCACGCTGCCACCAGGTAATAGAGGAATGGGACGTGGTTTCCGAACAGCTGTGGACCAACCCCGAAGACCCCTTCTTCGAAAAGCGCCACAACCCCAACCAGGGCATGGCCGACACCGACATAGCCAAATTCGACCGCTTAGGCCGCACCATAAAGCCTATGGAGGAGTAGGGCGCGCCCTGGCGACCTGCCCAACTTCCTGAAAACTCTCCGCGGGGCGGGATGGCGGATTCCTTTCGGGCGTAGCGTACTGACGCTACGTGAGCCCAAAAACAAGGGGCTTATCAGGGCATTCACGCCCCGCACAGCATCGAGCGGTTGCGCCGTTCGGCAAAACGGCGCAACATTTTACGAGCGCACTTCGGCACCTACACTGCCGCACACTTTCTTGATTATGCGGTCGTGGGTTTTTTCTACCTCTTCGCTGGTCAGGGTGCGGTCGGCGGCGCGATACGTCAGGTTGTAGGCCATGGATTTCTTGCCGGGGCCCACGCGCAGGGCGTCGCGATACACGTCGAACAGACTGACGCTTTCCAGCAGCTTGCCGCCGGCCGACGTGATGCGCTGCACCATGGTTTCGTGCGTCACGTCTTCATCCACCACGAAGGCCACGTCTATGGTGACCGCGGGGAACGTGGGAACATCCACGTAGGGACGGCTGGGCTGGGCAGCCTTCAGCAGGGCGTCCACGTCCAGTTCGAAGGCCACCACGGGCGCCGCGGCGTCAAACGCCTTCGCTGCCAGCGGGTGGATTTCACCCACCCAACCCAGCAGACTGCCACCGGAAAGCACTTGGGCAGCACGGCCTGGCTGCAAATGCGGGGCCTCTTCGGCACTAAGCGCCTTGAAGCGCAGCTTGGGGATGGCCAATTCGCGGGCCAAGCTTTCCACCACGCCCTTGCCGTCGAAGAAGTCGAAGGCCGCAGGGGCCACATTCCAGCCGGCTTCTGCCATGGCGCCGGCTAACACGCCCGCCAGCTTCTGACGCTCCTTGGGCTTTTTGTGGCCCTGGGACGCGTAAAACACCACGCCGGTTTCGTACAGCTGCACGTTGCGAACGCCGTGGCTTTGGTTGTAGGCCACCGAACGCAGCAGGCCGGGGATGATGCTTTGGCGCATCACCGATTGTTCGGCGTTCAAGGGATTCAGCAGCTCAACGGGAATGCCCAAGCCTTCCGTTGGCATGCGCAGCTTTTCCAGTTCGGTGGGATCGGCAAACGAATACGTCATGGTTTCGTTCAAACCGCACGCGCGCAAGGTGTTGTTGACAACATCCATCTTACGCTGCGCTTCACTGCGCACACCCAAGCGGCCACGGCCCGCCGGCAGCGTGGATTCAATGCGATCCATGCCATACAGGCGCAGGATTTCCTCGTACAGGTCGACTTCGCGTTCCAGGTCGGGGCGGAAGGTGGGGGCCACCACATCTAGCACACCCTCTTCGCCGGAAGGCGCAACTTCGCAACCCAGACGCTGCAGAATGTCAGTCATTTCCTCCGCGGAAATTTCGGCACCCAGGAAGTTTTGGCAGCGCTGCACACGCAGCTTCAGATTCACGGGCAACGTGACCTTCTGGTACACATCCACCATGCCGGGGCACACCGTGCCGCCAGACACTTCCGCCATCAGCGCCGCGGCAAAGTCACTGTTCAGCGCGCAGGAATTGTCATCCACGCCGCGTTCGTAGCGCATGGAGCTTTCGCTGATCAGCCCCAGGTTGCGGCTGGTGCGGCTGGTGCGGCCGCGCTCGAAGGTGGCGGCTTCCAGCAGGATGGTGGTGGTTTCTTCGGTCACTTCGGAATCCAGGCCGCCCATCACGCCCGCCAGCGCAACGGCGCGCTCCGGCGTGGCAATGACGGTCATGTCGCTGGTCAGCGTGCGCTCCACGTCGTCTAGCGTGGTGAACTGCTCGCCGTCTTCAGCTGCGCGCACAATAATGTGCGCCTGGCCGTCTTCGCCCACCAGCTTGTCGTAGTCGAAGGCGTGCAAGGGCTGGCCAAGCAGGAACAGAATGTAGTTCGTCACATCCACGATGTTGTTGATAGGACGACTACCGGCCGCGGTCACGCGTTCGGCCAGCCAATCGGGGCTCGGGCCAATCTTCACGTTCTTGATGACGCGCGCGGTATAGCGCGGGCAGCGGTCGGGGTCTTCCACTTCCACGGTGCACAGCTGCGCCGCGCCGGGCAGGCCGGCATCTTCCACCAGCTGCTTTTCCGGGTAGGTAACCGGCACGCGATACATGGCGCCCACTTCACGCGCAAAGCCCGCCATCGAAAGGCAGTCGGGACGGTTGGGGGTAATTTCCAGGTCAAGCACGGTGTCCGAAAGCTTCAGGTATTCCGCAATAGGCATGCCCACGGGCGCGTCTTCGGGCAGAATCCAGATGCCTTCGTGGTCGGTGCCCTGCTCCAGTTCGCGCTTGCTGCAGCACATGCCGTGCGACTCCACGCCGCGCATCTTGCCCTTCTTGATTTTCACGTTTCCCGGCAACACGCTGCCGATGGTGGCCACAGGCACCTTGATGCCGGCGGTCATGTTAGGCGCGCCGCACACAATCTGTAGGGGCTCTTCGCCGCCCACGTTCACCGTGGTCACGTGAAGATGGTCCGAATCCGGATGGTCCACGCTGGTCAGCACATGGCCTACCACCACGCCGTCCAGGTTGGCGCCCACCTTTTCAACGCCTTCCACGCCGGTGCCGGTAAGGTCTAAGCGGTCACAGAAATCTTGCAGGCCGTCCGGCACGGTTACGTAGTCGGCCAGCCACTTGGTTGAAATTAGCATGATGAATCCCCTTCCTTAGAACTGACGCAAGAAGCGCATGTCGCCTTCCAGCAGCATGCGCAGGTCGGGGACGTTGTATTTCAGGCAGGCCACGCGTTCGATACCCACGCCGAAGGCGAAACCGGAATATTCTTCGGGATCAATGCCGCACATTTCCAACACGTTGGGGTCTACCATGCCGCAGCCCAGAATTTCCAGCCAGCCGGTGCCCTTGCACATGCGGCAGCGTTCGCCCGTGTGGGTGTGGCCGGTGCCGCCGCACACGCCGCAGCTTACGTCCGCTTCGGCGGAAGGCTCTGTGAACGGGAAGAAGTGCGCGCGGAAGCGCGTCTTGCGCTCTTCGCCGAACATGGCCTTGCAGAAGTATTCCAGCGTGCCTTTCAGGTCGCCGAACGTGATGTTTTTGTCCACCACCAGGCCTTCGCACTGGTGGAACTGGGGCAGGTGGCTGGGGTCGGCCACGTCGCGCCGGTACACCTTGCCCGGCGCAATCATATAGATGGGCAGCGGTTCGTCTTCCATCACGTGCACCTGCACGCCAGACGTTTGGGTGCGCAGCAGCACGTCGCTTTCGCCGCGCACGGCCGCTTCATCGCCGGAAAGGTCGCGCACGTAGAACGTGTCTTGCATAGACCGGCTGGGGTGGTCGGCCGGGGCATTCAAGGCCGTGAAGTTGTACCAGTCGGTTTCCACTTCGGGGCCGGTTTTCACGGTGTAGCCCAGGCCCAAAAATATTTCGGAAATTTCGTCGCTGATGGCGTTGATTAAGTGGCGCGTGCCCATTTGCTGGGCGCGGCCGGGCTGCGTGATGTCTACCGCCGCCGCGTTGATGGAAGCTTCCAGTTCCGCCGCGGCCAGGCGCGCCTTGCTTTCGGCCAACGCCGCTTCCACCGCGCTGCGCACTTCGTTCACGGTTTTGCCTACCGCCGCGCGTTCTTCCTTGGCCACTTGGCCCATGCTGCGCAGGTACGCCGTCAGCGTGCCTGCCTTGCCCAGCACGCCCACGCGCACTTGTTCTAGCGCCTGGGAGTTTTGGGCCGCTTCGATGGCAGCCAGCGTCTGTTCGCGCAGCGCTAGCACCTCATCCA
Organism: Coriobacteriia bacterium; assembly: GCA_030523425.1. Taxonomy (GTDB): domain Bacteria; phylum Actinomycetota; class Coriobacteriia; order Coriobacteriales; family Eggerthellaceae; genus JAUNIP01. The sequence continues at coordinate 74,135 of JAUNIP010000002.1, read as the reverse complement.
CAATTGCCATGTCTCACCTCTGTCGTTTCTGCGCCGCCAGACCGCGCGTGCGGCAGGGCGGCTTCTGCTCACAAAAAGAGCCTTTTCCCTTCCTTGGACGCCCCGCACGCGGCAGGGTTTCCTCCAAGGACGAGAAAAGGCTCTCGCGGTACCACCTTGGTTGACGCCGGGTGTCTGCCCGTGCGCCCACTTCGTTTCGCCTGATTACGGAGGCACCCGGCACGGCCTAGTAACGCCTTGGGCCCCACAGGCGCCCATTCGCTTTCAACCGCGCTGCTGAGAAGGGAAACGCGCGTTCACCTGCCGTTGGGGCCTTCCAGCCAAGGGCCCCTCTCTGGAAACGGCGCGCGGTGAACCGCAATCTTCGTTAGCGCATGTAACTTGGAATTATACCGCAGCCGGCGGGGAAGACAAAGCCTTTGCGGGCACATTTTGGGACGGACAGCATTCTTGTTGCGTCCATTCTTCTTTGCTCCCTAGTTTAGGCAGGCGCATGTTGTGGCACAATGGGCGCATGACTTGTGCTCTTACACTTCGCATTGCCACACCTGCAGACGCGGAAGCGCTGCTGGGGGTGTATGCGCCTTACGTGCCCACAGCGGTTACCTTTGAAGAAGAGACGCCTTCGGTTGAAGAATTTCGCGAGCGGGTGGTGCGCGCGCTGGAACATCACCCGTACTTGGTGGCTTGCCAAGGCGAACGGGTTGTGGGGTATGCATACGCGCATCCGCTGTTTGAACGGGACAGTTACCGGTGGAACGCGGAGCTTTCCATTTACTTGGCGGCAGGCGCGGGGCGCAAAGGATTGGGCAGCGTGCTGTACCAGGCCCTGCTTGACCTGCTGAAATTGGAAGGTATCTGCAAGGCATACGGGCGGTTGGTGCTTCCCAATGTGGCCAGCCGACGCTTGCACGAAAAGCTGGGCTTCAAACAAGTGTGGGTACACAAGAAAGGCGGGTGGAAGGCTGGCAAGTGGCGCGACGTGGCTTGGTATTGCAAGCAACTGAACCCCCAAGGCGCCGAAATGCCTGCCGACCCTGTGCCGTTTCCCCAGCTAGAACCCGCGGCTGTTGAGGCTGTGCTTGAACGCGCGAACGCGCAGCTGCGCAAGATGGCCGAAAAGCCCGTGGTCAGCCGCACTACGCGCAAGAGCATGCAAGGCAACATTGGCGCAAACACCAAACCCGAACTGCTGGTGCGCAAGATGCTGCGGGATATGGGGTATCCGGGGTATCGCCTGCAGTGGAAGGCGGCTCCCGGGCGGCCCGACATTGCCTACCCCGGCCGCAAGCTGGCCATCTTCGTGAACGGGTGCTTCTGGCATCGCTGCCCCGTGTGCAACCTGCCGCTGCCTTCCAGCAACGTGGACTACTGGGAACCGAAGTTCAAGCGCAACGTAGAGCGCGACCAAGAACACGTTGCGGCATTGGAAGCCGCCGGCTGGACGGTGGTCACCATCTGGGAGCACGACCTAACCCCCGAAAAGCAAGCCTCAACCAGCCAATACCTGTACGAAGTGATCAGCCTGACGGATTAGGCAGGCGCCGCGGAGCGGATGGCTTGGTAAAGGGTTGGGAGGTCTTCTTTGGTGAAGCGGAAGGTTACGGTGTTGTTTTGCTCTACGCGGAAAAAGATTAGTTCTACCTGTTCGTAGCCTTGGTTCAGCACAGCGTAGGCGTAGCAGCGGGCTTGCAGGCCGTGCTTGGCTTCCAGCATTTCTTGCGTTTCTTCCGGCCGGCCGCCGGTTTTATAGTCTATGACCAAGGCGTTGGTTTGACCGGGGGTGGTGCACAACAGGTCTATTTCGCCTTCTAGCACGCCGTTGGCAGCTTGGATGCTGAAAGGCACTTCGGGCTGGTGGCGCTGGAAGGAAAACGCGTAGGCGCATTCGTCGGAGTCCAGCCAGCATTCCAGGGCCTGCTGCAGGCGCGCACCATCGCGCACGCCGTAGACAGACCGCAGGTCAGGCAGCTTTTCGCGCGCGGTTTCAGGCCCCTGCAGGGCGGCTATTTGCGCCAGGCGGTGCAAGGCGCTGCCGAAATCGGTGGCTTTGTCGGCATCGAAAGCGTTAGTGCGGTCGGGGGGACCTTCCAGGATGTCGGGTTCGTCCACGGCGTCGTAGGCCGCCAGGGACACAGACAGGGTGGCAGCTGGTTGCGGGCGTGTTGGTCCCGGGGTAGATTCCTCGACTTCGCCGCCTTCGGCGGCTGTGCTCGGAATGACATTGTTGGCAACGCCTTCGGCGGCGTGGGCCAAGGATGAATAGGAAAACAGGCCGGTTGGATCGGGGGCTGGAGCGGTAACCGGCAGCTGCGCGAAGGGTTGCACGCAAGGCAAGCTTACTTGTTCGGGTTGGGCACCTTCGCTGACAGCCGCGGGATTCTGGTCGGCATCGCCCGCATCTGCGCCGGTAAACGCCACGGTGTAGGCCGCCGGCTGCGTGCCGCCAAAGTCAACTTCGCACGAATCCAGCGGGAAGCCATCCCCCGCGAAAAGCGCCTGCTGCACATCATCCGCCAAGCCTTCGCCTGCGGAAATGCCATTCTTGTTTTGCTTGAACGCGAAGAAGACGCCCAACGCTTCCTTGGCGCGCGTGGCTGCCACGTAGAACAGCCGCTGCCGTTCTTCCTGCTCGGCAGTTTTCGCCATCTGCTGCAGCGTGACATGCACAACATCGGCCGGTGCGCACTCCAAGGCGCCCACCGTGGGATCATCCAGAGGCTGGCAATCCCCCATCGCGCGATTCACTTGAAGCTGGCCGGCAAGCTCCCCTGGCGAAGCCAGCAAGCTTACAAAGGGCACGCCTTCTACCTTGTGCATCACAAAACTGCTGGTCCGCGGCGCGGAATCGAAATCCGCCAGCGCCACTATGGGGAATTCCAGGCCCTTCGACGCATGGATGGTCATTATGCGCACCGCCTGCTGACCGCCTGCATTCAAGGCGCCCGGTGCTTCCTTCAAACGCGCCAAGGTTTCGCCAAAGCGACTGACCACCGTGGCAAAGCCCACCGTACCCGCTTCTTCCAGGCTTTCCACCAGGCGCACAGCTTTCAGCAGGTTGCCCACCCGGGAAAGCCCTTCGGCACCTGCGGCTTCCAAGCGCTGCAACCACCCGGAATCTTTCAGGGCGTCCATCAGCACCGCGTGCGGCGGAAGCACGCGCAACGCTTGCTGCGTCTTCGCCATAACCGTCACGGCATGCGCAAGCGCAGGGGAACAAGCAGGCTGGTCGCCAGCCACAATGCACTTTCCCAGCACGGCCAAGCCCACGTCTAGCTTTCGACGCGCCACTGCGCCGTCGCGCTCTCCCGTTGCCAAGTTCAAGAAATCACCGGCATCTAACGCGAAGGCTTCGCTGGAAAGCGCCTGGAACAGGCTTTCGGTGTCTAGCGGGTTGGCTATGGCCCTAAGCAGCGCGCCCGCCACCGCCACTTCCGGCGCAGTTGCGAACAGCGACCCGCCGGTAACCACGCAAGGCCCCACTTTTTCGCGGATGGCCTGGGCATATTCTTCCGAATGGGTGCTGGCACCCAGCAGCAGCACCATGTCCGCCAGCGAATGGCCTTCGCGCGCCATGCTTGCAAAGTAGTCCGCAATCTGGGCGGCCTGCACCGCACGAGCGTCATTAACAGACGAACCCGCCCCCTTACCTGCGCACGCAACACTGGCGAACAGCTGGATGCGCGGCTGGGTTGCCTGGTATTTCGCACCGTCATAGTTGGCGTCCAGGTCTAGGAAGCTGCTCCCGAACACCTGGGGCTGCTGGCACACGGTGCGCACGAAGGCCAGCACATCTTGGTGGCTGCGGAAGTTGGTATTCAGCTGCAATTTGCAGGGCACACCGCCCGCCTGCACCACATCCAGCTGGTCAAGGCGCTGCTGGTAGCGTCTATACACCGCAATGTCGGCCCCGCGGAAACCGTAAATGCTTTGCTGCGCGTCGCCTACCGTGCACAAATAGCGCATGCCGGGGCCCGCCAGCTTTTCCACCATGCCCAGCTGCAGCTGGTCAGTATCTTGGAATTCATCCACCATGACCAGGCGAAACTTGTTCACGTACGCTTCTGCAATGCGCGGCACGCTCAACGCGCGGGATGCCTGCACAAGCAAGTCGTTGTTGGTAAGCGCTGCCTCTTCGCGTTTGCGCTGATTATAGTGGGCCTGTGTGCTGGCAGCCAAGGTCAGCAGTTGCTCCAACAACACGCCGCTGCATCCCGCCACCGCCGTGCGAATGACCTGGTAATGCACGGCCAGATAGTCTTCGCACACAGGCTTCAGGTCTTTGGCGGCAAATTTGCGAACAAGCTTGCAGGAATCCAGCGCGCCTAACAGCGCGGCGAAGGATTGGTCTTCTTGCTGCTGGAACGCGTCCAAGGCTTCGCAGGCTTGCTGGATGTGCTCTAGGGCTTCGTCACGCTGGGTGCCCGGCTTGGTAGCTTCCAACGCGGCGCGCACGTCTTCGTATGCCTGCTGCAACTGGCTTGCCAGCTTCACCGGCGAACAGGCGCCGCCCGCCCCGGCACCGCCCGGGCCTGCCGCCCGGCGCAGCCCTTGCGGGCCTTCCGCCATACCCAGCGAAGCGTCCAACACCTGCTGAACCAGCCCTGTAACGCTGGCACCGCGTTCCCGCGAAGCAATGGGATATTCGCTGGTCAGCTGCGCGTATCGACCATCTTCGCCGCCTTCCAGCAGCGCCGCATCCAACGCTTCGGCAAACAGCTGCGCGTCGTCGGCACCGTCAATCACCTTGAAGGCAGGGTCAATTCCTAAGTCCAATGCCTGCGCCCGCAGAATGCGCGCGCACATGCCGTGGATGGTGGAAATCCACGCGCCGTCCACCTTCAGAGCTTCGTCAAACAAGCCCTTCGCGCGCAACGTGGAACGCACGCGGCCCTTCAGTTCCGCCGCGGCCTTTTCCGTGAACGTGATGGCCAGCACCTGGTCCACACTGTCAACGCCGCTGGTGGGGTCCTCCAAGGCGTGCGCGATGCGCTGCGTAAGCGTGAATGTTTTGCCCGACCCCGCGCCGGCGGAAATGTCCACGGGCCCTACCAAGGTATTTACGCATGTTTCCTGCTGAGGAGTGAAGGAGACCGCCATTTACGCCATCCTTCCTGCGCACGTAAGCACGGGGCACCACCTGCACGAATCCTTGTCCGCCGGGCACGGGGCAATGTCGCCCCGGCGCGCACGCTCCAATTGCAGCGCCACCGCTTCTTCGCAGCGGTCCAGTTCATCCAGAAATTCCGCCGACCCGCAAGCCGCCGCATCAATGCCGCACAGGTCGGTTTCAGGATGCAGCTGCTCTCTGTCGTACAAACCAGCAATCTGGCCTGGCTTTTTATAGGCAACGTATATCGCCGCCACGGGAACCAGCCCCAACTTGCGGCGAATGACCTGGGCATATATGGCCGTCTGCACCTTACGCGGCAACTGCCAACCTTCGGCGTCCTTCACGAAGAAGGCGTATTCCTTGCCCACGCCGCCCTTGTAATCAATGACCGCAGCGTGGCCGAAGGGATCGATGTCCACGCGGTCCACGCGCCCTTTCAGCAACACGCCGGCATACTCGAACGGGTTTTCATCACCGAAGGCCAGTTCCGCGCCGAAAGGCTCAAACGCCGAAAGCAGGTTAGCCTCCCAGGCAACAAAATCTTCCAGCTGGCGTTTCAGACGCTGAATTTCCAGGTTGTCGCTGTGGGACAGCGGGATAAGGGCGTCGCCTGCAATGCGCGTTTGCTCCAACAGCCGCAGGCGTTCAAACTCTTCGCCCAAAACCCTCAACGCATCGGGCACGTTTTCGGGCGTCACGCGACGAAGGCCAGCAGCGTGCAGCCGCAAGTGCAGGTTTTCCAGCACCGAATGCGCGAAGTTCCCGAAAGCCAGCGGCCCGAAATCCGCGTCCACGCCGCAGGTGCCCAAGCGATTCTGCGCGAACCACTTGTACGGGCAGTCCAAATATTTTTCGATGCCCGAAGGCGAAAAGCCCGAAAGGGAAACCGTGCTGCCATCTGTGCGTTGCACCAAGCGGGGGACCACCACGCGCGGCACGTCTTCCGCGCGCAGATGTTCCGCGGGACGCAGCGTCACCAGCGCGCCCTGCCCGGGTGCCGCACCCGACCCGCCGTCAAACGCCAGGTTGGCAGCCACCTCTTCTTCGCCCAACGTTGCTACGAAGGGCACACACGCAGGCGGCACCTGGTATTCTTCGTGAACCTCCTTGGGGTTTTGCGGGTCCGCACGATAGCAGTCCACCAGTTCTTCCAGCAGCGCGGCCGGGCGCTCCTCTTCGGTGGTTTCGTCGTGCAGGCAGCGCTCCAGCAGCACTTCGCCGCGCGCCGCCGCCAGTGCCTGCGCGAACGAACGCCGCAGTTCGCGCATACGATCACGCGGCTTGTACGCGCCCAGGCTTTCCAGCAGCAAGTCCACCGCGCGCATGTCGTCCTTCAAGGGGTACGCAGCCGCCGTTAAATCACACAGCACCACACCGTCGAAAGATTCGGCCTGCTTGCGGCCAATGTTTTGCAAGCGCGCGATGCTCACCTGCGCCTGATGGTTTTCCGCTTCCAGGCACTTCTTCACGGGGACCACCACATACTGCAGCACGCGCAGGGCATCTTCGGCGCCCAAACCCAGCTGATTGGCGCGCGCATGCATGCCACACGCCTTCTGGATGGCCGAAAGCTGCTGCAGCTTATACGCTTCTGGCCAGCGCGTTTGTGCCGCCACCCAGCCGTAAATCAGCTGCAAGGCCTCCAACAGTTCGCCTTCCGCCACCGCAGAAAGGAAAGCGCGGTGATCATCTTCCGCAAAGCCAGTCATGTCGGAAAGGGCATCGTTGACGGTTTGCCCGCGCCACCCGCGCCCGCGCGCGTCCAGCTTCTGCGCGCTGCGAACGCCCATAAAGCTGAACGGGCTCAGGTCGAAATCGGTGGCAAAAGACGACCACGTGTGTCCGCTGCCCGGATTGTCCCAATCCTTAGTGTCCAAGTTGTTCGCGAACGCCAGCAACGCCATCCACGCGCGGCCGAAATCAGTTTCGTCGAAGGTGCTTATGGCATCCACCGAAACGCTGATGCCGCAGGCCAGCAGCCCCGACGCCAGCTTATCGAAGGCGGCAACCGGGTTGTGCGCAGTAAGCGCAAGGTGGGGCGCAGTATCCGACTGCGCCAGCCGCTGCGCCATGGCGACAAGTTCGCCCACCATCAGGCGCGGGGCGGCATAAGCACCCGCCGGGAAGGCGAAGCGCACCTGACCAGCAGGTTGCACGGGATTTGTGAAGTTGGGGTGGTACAGCGCCGCGCGCAAAGCGTCCAACTCAGATGCGCCTTCGCCACCCGCGGCGTCCGCATGTCGCTCGGCTTCGGCATCAACCTGGAAGTATTCCGCGTTTGCCGTGGCCAACAGCTGGTCTTGCACACACGTGGTCTGGCAGTCCAAAGCCACAACGCCGGTTTCGCACACTGCACCCGCTTGCGCAAGCAAGGCGCACGCGCTGCTTTCTTCCGTCAAGCCGTATTCTTCCAGCAGTTGGTTGTAGCCATACAACACCTGCAGCACGGCCTGCGCATTTTTGTTAAGCGGGGCGGCGCCTGGCGCGGGTTCGTAAGCCAGCGCCACAGGAAGCGCGGCTTTCGCCACGTCTGCCACCAGGCGCACCGTGCCCGGCGTGTCCAACAACCCGCATTCCTTTTGCGCACGTTCGCACTGGTCCAAGTGATGCTTCAGCGCCTTGCGCGCCAACAGAAGCCGGTCAACCGGACACACCAAAGCACGCGCATCACCAAACAGCTCCCAAGCATCGGCAATCCAAGCGGCAGGCGTAACCACCGCCACGCCAAAGCCAATCCCCTGTGCAGCCAGGTGCTTCTTCACCCGCACCGTTTCCGCGTACGTGGGCACCAACAACACGCTGCGCCCCAGCTGGTCGCGCAATTCCGCAGCGCGCCCGCAAGCCGCCTGCGTGGCAGCCTCAATAGAAGAATATGTCTGCAAATTCTGCATGCCCCTATTAAACCACAAACTAAGAAAAATGCCTGTCCAACTTTTTGGACAGGCAAAAAATATCCAGACACGAACAGTCACCGCAATCGCCCTGAAAAAGGGCCATTCCCCGCCGAAAGACGGGGAATGGCAACGTGCTCCAACCGCTGCAAAACTCCCCGGGGGGGATGGCGGATGCCTTTCGGGCGTCTCTGATAGCAAACAATGCTGCGCGAAGCGCAGCGGAATAATAATGCATGAAGCAGTGGAGCGCACGGAAAGCCCCTGCGCGCCAAGCGCAGGGGCTTAAGCACCGGAACGGGTCGCCCGAAAGGCATCCGCCATCCCCCGCCGAGTGGACTTAGGAGCATGACAAAAAGGGCTACGGTAGCTGTCCCATTGTTGGCAAAGTCAGCGAGCGGCCCTGTGGTGCCCAGAATTGCCCCGCCTTTCGGGCGTAGCGTGCTTCGGCACGTGAGCCCGAAAACAAGGGGCAAGGCTGGGTGCTACAGGGCCGCACAGCGTCGGGCAGTGGCGCCGTTCGGCAGAACGGCGCAACGAAATTATTCTTCTTTCAAGCTTGCCAGGTACTTGTCTTCGGTGCTTTGGGCTATGTTGTACATGATGTTGAAAACCACGCTTACCACCACTACCAGCACCAGCGTGATGATAATCATTTGCATGCTGAACGGCGCCAAGCGGAAGAAGTCGCCGAACACGAACACGCCCAAGCACAGGCCTGCCACGCACACGGCCATCATGCACACGCGGATGGGGTTGAACGGTATGGACAGGCGCACAATCATGTTCAGGCCGGAAACCACCGTCAGCAGTACGCATAGCGTGCTGAATTCGGACTGCGAAAGCCCCAGCACATGGCTAAGGATGCAGCTGATAACCACCACCAACACCACCGAAATAGACCCAGGGATAGCCTTCGTAATGATGTTGCGCAAGAAGTCGCCCCGAATGCGTTCCTTGTTGGGTTCTAGAGCCAACACAAAGGACGGCAGGCCGATGGTGAACGCGTCTATCAGGCTCATCTGGATGGTGATGAACGGGTAGGAAAAGCCCTGGATGAATAGGAACAAGAACGCCAGCGCGGCGTTGAACAGCGTCTTCACCAAGAACAGGGCGCCGGAGCGCTGCAGGTTGTTGATGGAGCGCCGGCCTTCAGCCACCACGTGCGGCAGGCTGGCGAAGTCGTCGTCCATCAAGATGAGCTTGGCCACGTTGCGCGCCGCCGCTGAACCCGAACCCATGGCCACGCTGCAGTCGGACGCATGCAGGGCCAACACGTCGTTCACGCCGTCGCCGGTCATGGCCACGGTGTGTCCTTGGTCCTGCAGCGCCAACACCAACTTGCGCTTTTGGTCGGGGCTTACGCGACCGAACACGCGGCATTCCTTAGCCACCCGCGCCACCTCTTCGTCGGTGGTAACGGTGCTCATGTCAACACATTGGTCCGCGCCAAGCACGCCCACGCTAGCGGCAATGTTGGAAACGGTCTCTACCGAGTCGCCGCTGATAATGTTCACGCGAACGCCCTGGTCAGCAAAGTATTGCAGCGTTTGCGGCGCCGTGGCACGCACCACGTCGCGAATGAACAGCAACGCCAGCGGCTGGGGTGTGCCTATGATGGTATCTTCCGCGTCGAAGTCGTCCACCTTCGCCACCACCAGCACGCGGCGAATGCCCGCCAAGCGGGAAATGGTGGCCTGCACATCCGGCAAGTCGGCACTGCCCTTCAGCACGAATTCCGCGGCACCTAACACGTAATTGCCGGCTTCGCTGCCAAAACACACGCCGGAATACTTGTGTTCGCTGGAAAACGGAATTACGCGCGCAACGCCCGCCACGGCCGGCGGCGCGTCCGGGCGTTCCTGCACGCCCGCCAAGTACCGGCGAATGGCCTTCGACGTTTCGTTTAAGTGGTCTTCCTTCGTCAGGCTGTCTATGGCAACCAGCGCGTGTAGCGCATCGTCGTAGGTGGCATCCTGCAGCGGGATCAGTTCGTCCACTTCCATTTCGCCGGTGGTGATGGTGCCCGTTTTGTCCAGGCACACCACGTCCACGCGGGCCAGCGTTTCCACGCAGTACAGGTCTTGCACCAACACCTTGTGCTGCGCCAGGCGCATGACGCTTACCGCCAACACGGCGCTGGTCAGCAAGATGAAGCCCTGCGGGATCATGCCCACCAAGGCGGCCGAAGTGCGCAGGATGGTTTCGCTTAGGTTGCCCGCGCCTAAAAACATTTCCTTGCAAAACATCAGGATGCCCAGCGGAATGATAAGGCAGGTGGAAAGCTTGATGATGAAGCGCAGGGCATCCATGATGCCCGAAACGGTCTTCTTGTACACCTTCGCGGCGTTGTTGATGCGCGTGGCGTAGTTGTCCGCACCTACGGCGGTCACCCGGCACACCACGGCACCGGCGCTCACGAAGCTGCCAGAATACAGTTCGTCACCAGGGCTTTTCGGCATTAGGTCGCTTTCGCCGGTCAGCAAGCTTTCGTTGCAGCTGCACTTGCCGTCCAAGCACACGCAGTCGGAAGGCACCTGGTCGCCGCGGGAAAGGGAAATCACGTCGTCAAGCACAATTTGGTCCAGCGCAATTTCTTGCTTGGTGCCGTCACGCAGCACGTGCGCCTTCGCTTGCGTGATAACGCTTAGGCGGTCGATGGTTTGCTTGGAGCGCACTTCCTGGTAAATGCCGATGACGATATTGCAAATGATGATGGCCATGAACAGCAGGTTGCGGTAAGCCCCCGTCCAGAAAATGGCCACGGCCAGCACGATGTTGATCAGGTTGAACAGCGTGCAGATGTTGTCCCGCACAATCTGCGGGATGGTGCGCGTGCGCACGTCGGCATTGGCATTTACCTTGCCTTCGGCCACCCGGGCGGCCACTTCCGCAGAAGTAAGGCCCTGGATTGCCGGTGTTTGAGTTTCAGTTGAAGTATCCATGCGCAGCATAATAGCAGGAGCCGCGAATGTGCGCACCGTAGCGCACAAGGTTTAACAACAAGTTTGCGCGAACGGGGCCACCCCACGGCGAAGGGGCACCTGCAAACAACCGCTATCGCTTGGCGCCGCCTAGCGTGACCACGGCAATCACCACCAGCATCAGGCACAGGCCCAGCCAGTCCCAGCCGGTGAACGCCGTGCCCAGCCACAGGGCAGAAAGCACTGCGGCGCTGATGGGTTCCATGGCGCCTAACAAGCTGCTGCGCACCGGCCCCACCAGATGCACCCCACGCAGGAACAGGGCAAACGACACGAAGGTGCCTATCACCGCCACCACCGCAAGCGCCACCCAGCCGGCTGCATCAAGCTGCGGGGCCCACGCGCCTGCGGCAAGGCCGCCGTCCACCGCCCCCGCAACGGCCCACACCAACACCGCCACCACCGCGCCGGCTATCATGCCCAGCCCCGTGCCGGCGAAGCTGCCCCACTTTTCGAACAGCGCCTTGGGCTGCATTACATAAAACGTTTCGGACGCGCCGTTCAGCAGGCCCCACACCAGGCCCATCACGGGCATGCTCAAGCTGGTGATGTCGCCTTGCGTGGCAATGCACACCACACTGGCGAAGGCCAAAAACACACCAACCGCTTCTTGCCAGCTAAGCCTGCCGCGGCCTAAAAACCACCCCACCATCGGGCAAAACACAATGTTTAAGCTTTGCATAACCGTGGCCGTGCCCGCGTTGGTGGCGCCGATGGACAAAATGTAGGTGGCCTGGCAGGCAAACAAACCCAGGCAGCCGAACAGCAGCACCTGGCGCACCGTCCACGCGTCACGCAGCATGGCCGCCACACGCTGGCCGTGCCGCACCGCTAACACCATGCCAAACAGCACGGCGGCGGCAACCATGCGCACCATGGTCAGCAGCAGCGCGCTCATGCCGTAGTCGGAAAGCAGAAAATCCGAGCACACGCCCGAAAGACCCCACAACGTGGCGCCCGCAAACGCGCATATATTCCCCTGCCATTCGTTTCTGTTCATGGCACTTAGCATACCCGAAAGCAACAAAACGCTGATGTCAAACTTCAGAAGACACCCTGCAAGCTCAATGCTGCGCGGCACATTCTGCACTGCTATGATATACTATATAATATAGTATAAAAGGAGGCGCACATGGGACAAGCATGCATCTATTTAGACGAAGAAACCGAAAGCATGGCGCGCGAAAACGCCGCCGCCCAAGGGAATTCCTTTTCTCGCTACATAAGCAAGCTCATCAGGCAAGACGCAGCTTCCCGCGAATGGCCAGAAAGTTTTTGGGCAACCTACGGGTCCATCAGCGACCCCACATTCGAGCGCCCCGAAGACCCGGACATTTCCACCCTGCGCCCTGCGCCCTCTTTTGATTAGGAGGCCGCATGTATCTGCTTGATTCCTGCATCTGCATCGATTTCATTCGCGGGCGCACGCCCGAATTCTATGCGTTTTTGCGCACCCAGCCGCGCAGCAGTTTCGCCCTGCCTGCCATCGTGTTGCACGAACTGGAAACAGGTGTCAGGAAAAGCGCCCATCCCAAAAAGGAAGAAGCCCGGCTGCAGGCATTTGCAGCCCCCTTCGCTGTGGCACCCTTCGACGAAGCCTGCGCCTACAAAGCAGCCGAAATTCGCGCGATGTTGGAAAAGCGCGGCGAACGGATTGGCGCCTACGACGTGCTGATTGCCGCAACGGCGCTGGCCAACAATGCCATTTTGGCCACGAACAACGTGCGCGAGTTCAAGCGGGTCCCCGGCCTGCAAATTGAAACCTGGGACGTCATTTCGCTGGATTAGCGGCCTTTAGTCATCCAGCCCGTAAGCACCCCGCTGACCCCTGTCTTACACGCCGAAGCGGTCGCGGGCCACCACGCTGGCACGGGCAAACACGGGGGTAGGCACGCCGTAGGACACGCCCCAGGTGACCACTTGGCGGATGAGGCCATTTACTTCGGAAGGACGCCCGGCTTCCAAGTCGCGTTGGCAGGACGTGGTGGCGCTGGCCGGCGCGGTTGCCACCAACTTACTGTTGCCGTCTATCAGGTCGTCCCCCAGGTTGATGCCCATGGCCTGGGCCACCGCCTGCACTTCTTGAACCGCGTTGAAAAACGTCAGGCGCACTTCGGGGATGCCCTGGATGGCGCCCATGGTGCACCCGAATATGATGTCGGTGGCCGTCACGGAAGCCACGTGGGCGAACTTGCGCAGGTGGTCGCGGCGAATGTCAGATGACACCTTGCAGTCCAGGTTGCCATGGCTGGCATCGGTGCAGATGGCAGAAAGTCGCGGCAGCGCGCGCAGATGGTCTTGCTGTTCGGGCATGCCGTAAACCACCTGGCACAGTTCGCGATCCTTCACCAAAAACCCCGGGGCCTCAATGTTGCCCGCGCAGTAGACGCAGCCGCAGGTGACCAGCGGCGCTTCGGCGTCTTTCGCCGTAAGCAAATGCGCGCGAATGCGGTCGCCCGTGCCATACACGTTCGACAGCGGAATGACCGTGGTTTCAGGTGTGGCCACGCGCTCCAAGAAGGGGTATACGCTTTCCAGCGAATGGTCCTTCACGCACACAAACACCACGTCAGGCACATCTTCGTAATCTTGGGCGGCAGTGGCTGGCACCGGGCTTTGCCGCGTTTGGCCGTTAGGGTCCATAACGCGCAGACCATCGTTGCTTTGCAGGGCCTGCAGGTGCTTGCCCCGCGCGATGGCCGTCACTTCTTTGCCTGCCTGCACCAGGTAGTCAGCAATTATGCTTCCCACGGCACCGCTTCCCACTATTGCGTACTTCATAAGCGTTCTCCTTCTGCGCCGGCCCTATGCACCCAAAATGTCCTGGTAGATGGCGTAATCCTGTTCGGTATACACGTTGAACACCACCACTATGTCGGCCTTTTCGTGCGCCGCCAGCCACGCGCGCACGGCCTCAACCGCAATATGCGCCGCTTCGCGCTGGGGAAAGCCGAACACGCCGGTGCTGATGCAGCAAAACGCCACCGACCGCATGTCGTGATAGGCGGCGGCATCCAGGCAGCTGGTGTAGCAGTTCGTCAGGTCTTTGCGATGCCCGGGCGTGGGATTGCCGTTGGCAATGGGGCCTACCGTGTGGATGACATACGTGCTAGGCAGGTTATAAGCGCTGGTCACCTTCGCCTTGCCGGTGGGTTCGGGGAAACCCTGCTGCTGCATGATGTCGTGGCATTCCAAACGCAACTGCACGCCCGCGAAGGTGTGGATGGCGTTGTCTATGCAGTAATGCTGGGGGACGAAGCAACCCAGCAGCTGAGAATTCGCGGCGTTCACTATGCCGTCTGCTTCCAGCGTGGTTATGTCGCCCCGCCACAGGCGAATCTTGGGGTCGTTGGGGCATGGTTCCAGGTCAACGGCCCGTGTAACGCCTTCCAGGCGCAACATGCCCTGCAACATGATGTCTTGTTCGTTCAGGAATTCCTGCGGAATGGGCTTGGGATCGCGCACGTTTACCAACGCACGGAACACTTCAAAGGCATCTTCGAACGTGGTGGCTTCTGGCAGAAATTCCTTGCTGCCGCGTTCGTTGATCAGATAATTCGTCAGCAGATGCACCCGTCCTAAGGGCGTTAGTTCGGTCATGGGGGCTCCGTTTCCACAGTGCTTACAGGCGTGTTGTTTCCTTGCAGGATACTACGCAAAACGCCAGACAAAACTAAAGACTAAACGAATACCACACAAGTGATGGCCCAGCCTGCACCGCGTCTGCAAGACGCAGGCAAGCATGCGCCCTCTTTTGGCTTTCAAACATGCCCCTGTTTCGCCGAGCAAACAAGACCACAGACGTAACCGTTTGTTTAAATCAATGACCTTGCGCGCGCTTTTCCGCTACCATAACCGCGCTACACAAACGTACAACCCGCCCTTGCTACACACATCCAGGAGCCTTATGAACGCACCGAAAACCTTGTTCTGCCGCACGTATCAAACGGTATTTCGCGCGGCCCTTCCCGTGCTGCCCTACCGCGACCCCGAAACACTTGCCAGCGTGGAAGAAACCGCCGATTTGCTGGTGCAGAAGGGCAAAACGTGCCCGCTGATAGTCACCGACAAAAGCATCCACGAATTGGGCCTGATAGACGGCCTGAAAGAAGCGCTGGTGGAGCGCCAAATGGACTACGTGATCTTCGACGAAACGGTGCCGAACCCCACCATCCAAAACGTGGAGGACGCCCGCGCGCAGTACCTGGAAAACAACTGCGACTGCCTGATAGCCTTCGGCGGCGGCAGCGCCATGGACTGCGCGAAAGCGTGCGGCGCGCGGCTGGTGCAGCCGTGGCAGTCGGTGCAGCAAATGCGCGGCATCCTGAAAGTGCTGCACCCATTGCCGCTGTTCGTGGCCATTCCCACCACCGCCGGCACCGGCAGCGAAACCACCTTAGCGGCCGTCATCACCGACGGCGAAACGCACTACAAGTACCCTATCAACAGTTTCCCGCTTATCCCCCACTACGCATGCCTGGACTACCGCACCACCGTGGGGCTGCCCAAGCACATCACCAGCACCACCGGCATAGACGCCCTGGTGCACGCCACGGAAGCCTACATAGGGCGCAGCACCACGGCCGAAACGCGCGCGGCCGCCGTGGAAGCCGTCACGCTCATTCGCCTGTTTTTGAAGCGCGCCTATGACGACGGGTCTGACGTGGAAGCCCGCGCGCACATGCTACGCGCCGCCAACCGCGCAGGCATGGCCTTCAGCAAGTCCTACGTGGGGTACGTGCACGCCGTGGCGCATTCCCTAGGCGGGCAATATGGCATACCGCACGGGCTGGCCAATGCGGTCATCTGCCCGTACGTGTTGGACCTGTACGGCACAAGCTGCCACAAACGCCTGGGCGCGCTGGCACGCGAAAGCGGCGTGGCGCCCGCAGCCGCGTCGGACGCCGAAGCCAGCCGCATCTACATCCAGTGGTTTCGCGACCTGAACGCCAGCCTGGATATTCCCACCAAGTTGGAAGGTATTCGCTGCGAAGACATTCCGCTGATGGCAAAGCGCGCGGCCAAGGAAGCCAACCCGCTGTATCCTGTTCCCAAAGAAATGACCGCCGAGCAGCTAGAAGTCATCTACCGCCTGGTGATGGCATAAGGCCCGCGGCGCACCGCCCACCCTGTCCCACAAGGAGCAACCCATGGACATCCAAGACATCGTAAGCCGCCAACGCGACTACTTCAAAACCGGCGCCACCATCCCCGTGGAATTCCGCTGCAAGAAGCTGCGCCAACTGCGGGAAGCCATACAGCGCCACGAAGCCGACATTGTCGCAGCCCTGCAGGCTGACCTGGGCAAAAGCTTCCAAGAAAGCTATATGTGCGAAATAGGCCTGACGCTTTCGGAACTGAGCTACCAACTTGCGCATGTGCGCGGATGGGCGCGGCCCCACCGCGTGTGCGCCGATTTGGCCAACTTCCACAGCAAGTACTTCACCGTGGCCGAACCCTACGGCGTCACCTTGGTCATGAGCCCGTGGAATTACCCCTTCATGTTGGCCATGGAGCCGCTGATTGGCGCCATTGCCGCCGGAAACTGCTGCGTGGTGAAGCCGAGCGCCTACAGCCCCGCCACCAGCGAAGCCATTGCCCAAGTGGTGAAGGAAGTGTTCGACCCCGGGCACGTGGATGTGGTGTTAGGCGGCCGCGCGGAAAACACGCAGCTGCTTGAGCAGCGCTGGGACTACATCTTCTTCACCGGCAGCGTGGCCGTAGGCCGCACGGTCATGGAAAAGGCAAGCGCCAACCTTACGCCGGTAACGTTAGAGCTTGGCGGCAAAAGCCCGTGCGTGGTCACCAAGGACGCCAACGTGCGCCGCGCGGCCAGCCGCATTGCATTCGGTAAGTTTTTGAACCTGGGACAAACCTGCGTGGCGCCTGACTATGTGCTGGTAGACGCGTTGGTGAAGGACCGGTTCGTAGCCGAATTGCGTCGCGAAGTGGCCACCATGTACGGTGCGAACGCTTTCGAAAACCCCAACTATGGCCACATGATCAACCAAAAGCATTTCGACCGCGTGATGGGTTTGATTGACTCCAAGAAGGTGGTCTACGGCGGCAAAGGCAACGCCGAAACCCTGCAGATTGAACCCACCATCATGGTGGACGTGAACGCCGAAGACCCCGTGATGCAGGAAGAAATCTTCGGCCCGGTGCTACCTATTCTTACCTACACCACCATCAAGGAAGCGCAGGATTTCATCACCAGCCGCGAAAAGCCGCTGGCGTTGTACCTGTTCAGCAACGATCGTGCCACCCAGCAGCGCTTCCTGCGCTACGTGCCCTTCGGCGGCGGCTGCATCAACGACACCGTGGTGCACCTGGCCACCAGCCGCATGGCCTTCGGCGGCGTGGGCGCTTCCGGCATGGGCAGCTACCACGGCAAGCACAGCTTCGAAACCTTCAGCCACACGAAGAGCATTCTGCAAAAGTACAACTACCTGGACCTTCCCTTCCGCAACCAACCCTACAAAGACTGGAAACTACAAGCCATCAAGTTGTTTTTGGGGTAGATACGCGCACAAGCAGCCGCGTACCGCGACGTTCGCTCGGGACCCTCCCCTGTGTCTTCGAACCCGCAACGCCCTGCGGGGCCTCCAGTCGAGGTGGCACAGGGCGCATCTTCCTGCGCCCGCTCCAAACCAAGCAACGCGTTCACGTCTTTTCTGCGCTCAAGTACCCCAGGCGTGCTAAAGTAGCCTTCACGTGCAGTTGAAGGGAGGTTGGCGTGCAGCAAGCGGAAAACGGGCAACACGTGCCTTTGGTTGGCATTGTGCCCAGTTACGTGCCCGAAGAAGACATCTTTCGCCTGAAGCAGAACTACTGCCAGGCCATCGAGCAGTGGGGCGGCATGCCGCTTATCCTGCCCATGACCGACGATGTGCGCATCTATGAATACCTGCTGCCGCAGATTGACGGCTTTTTGTTCACCGGCGGCCACGACATTAGCCCCGAATGCTACGGCGAAACATACCACAGCGAAAAGCTTTCACCGCTGACGCCTGGGCGCGACCGCATGGAAGACCGCATTTTGAACTACGCCTACGACTGCGACATTCCCGTGTTGGGCGTGTGCCGCGGCATGCAAATGATCAACGTGCACTTCGGTGGCACGCTGTATCAGGACTTATCCGAACAATACAGCTCCATCGGCGGCAACCAATGGGCTTTGGAAGGCGTGTATATCCCTGACGGGTCCGCCGGCGCGGTGGAGAGCGCGCCGCTTTCCGTGGAAGACGTGCAGCGCATTTTGTGCCCGGGCTGCGTCTACGACGGGCACGACCATCCCTCATGCACCCAGGACCGCTTGGACATGGCGCGCACCACGGCGGAATACGGCATCATGCAAAGCTCGGAAGCCGCGCACCTGAAGCATTGGCAGCAAGACCACTACGAATGCCCTTCGCACTTCGTTTCAATAGACCGCGAAAGTGTGCTGGGAGACATTTTGCAGACGGACCACCTGGCGGTGAATTCCATGCATCACCAAGGCGTGAAGACGGTTTCGCCCCGCTTGCGTGCTTGCGCATGGGCCACCGATGGCCTGGTGGAAGCCGTGGAAATGCCCGACCGGCTGTTCTTCGTGGGTGTGCAGTGGCACCCGGAATTTTTCCGCATTCGCATGGGGCTGCTGTTCAAACGCTTTATTGCCGCAAGCCTGCAGCGCTACGAAGAGCGGCTGGCAGCCGGAACAGCCTGCGTGGTGGCGGCGCCTAACAAGGTGCCCGTGCGCGAAGGGGCCCGCGCGTGGAACGACCCCGCGCTGCGCGAACCCCGCTAGGTGTAACCGTGGCCGCTTTGGACCCCCAGCCTCAGGCCGCCCCGCCTGCCAGCGAACACGTAATTGCCGCCATGAGCGGTGGCGTGGACTCCAGCGTGACCGCCAAGCTGCTGCAAGACGCTGGCTACCAGGTGCTAGGCGTAACCCTGAAGCTGTTCGGGGACGACGTGGCTGCGTCCGGGGGGGACACGCAAGCCTGCTGCAGCCTGGACGACGTGGAAGACGCGCGCGCAGTGGCGCGCCAGCTGGGCATGCCGCATTACGTGTTCAACTTCGCCGACGATTTCGGCACCTTCGTGATAGACCGCTTTTGCGAAAGCTACCTGCAGGGACGCACGCCTAACCCCTGCATAGACTGCAACCGCTACATCAAGTTTGCCGCGCTGCACCGCCGCCGGGCGGAACTGGACTGCGACTACCTTGCCACCGGCCACTACGCGCGCCGCTGCTGGGACGAACAGCGCGGGCGCTTTCTGCTGAAAACCGGCTTAGACGCCGACAAGGACCAAAGTTACGTGCTGTACAACCTGACGCAGGAACAGCTGGCCCACACGCTGTTCCCCTTAGGCGAACTCACGAAAGCGCAGGTGAGGGACGTGGCCGCTGCGGCAGGATTCGCAAACGCCCAGAAGGCTGAAAGCCAAGACATCTGCTTTGTGCCCGACGGCAACTACCAGCGCTTCATCGAAGCGCGTACCGGGCGCACCTTGCAGCCCGGGCCCATCGTGGACCTGCAGGGAAACGTGTTGGGCACGCATGCCGGCCTGGACCGCTACACCGTTGGCCAGCGCAAAGGCATAGGCATTGCCGCCGCGCAACCGCTGTACGTGTGCCGCAAGGACCTGGAAACAAACCAGCTGGTGGTAGGCACGGCTGAAGAAGCCACCTGCACCCGCGTGCTGGTGGAAGACGTGAACTGGATTAGCGTGGCGCAGCTGAATGCCCCGCTGCGCGTAACGGCCAAAACGTTCTATCGCCAAAAGGCCGCCCCCGCCCTGCTGACGCAAACCGGCCCTACCAACGCCACACTGCTGTTCGACCAACCCATTCGCGCCTGCGCTCCCGGACAGGCCGCCGTATTCTATCAGGAAGACGTGGTGGTAGGCGGCGGCGTCATAAGCTCCTGCGATTCCCCGCGCCTGTGAGCCACCGTATCACAACCATTGCCGCAGCAGCGGTAGCCTCCGTTTTCAGCCACGGTTTTGCCTGATTTGGAATGCTTGGAAGACGAATCATGGTGTGTGCGAAAAGCGCCTGCACACGGCTTAGCCTACCACGTTTTGTGGGTTGCCTTCCACGAAGGCCTTCACATTAGCCAACGTCACCTGCATGCAGCGCACGCGCGCTTCGTAGGTGGCCCAGGCCACGTGCGGGGTTATGACTATATTGCAGCCTTGGCAGCCCAGCAGTGGGTTGTCTGCCGCCATGGGTTCGGTGGCCACCACATCGGCGCCGAAACCGGCCAGTTTGCCGCTTTTCAGCGCGGCGGCCACGTCTTGTTCCACCACCAAGTTACCGCGCGCAGTGTTCAGCAAAATGGCGCCGTCTTTCATGCGTGCCAGCGTTTCGGCGTTGAACAGGCCTATGGTTTGCGGCGTGGCGGGGGCATGCAGGGTTACCACGTCGGAAACTTCCAGCAGCTGGTCGAAGTCCACCTGCGAAATGCCCTCTTCCACGCATTCGGGCTTGGGGCGGCGCGTGTTGAACACCACGTTCATGCCGAACGCTTTCGCCGCTTGGGCCACCGCTTGACCGATAGACCCCATGCCCACGATGCCTAGCGTTTTGCCCGAAAGCTCCATCAGCGGCGTTAGGCTGTACGTGAAGCACGGGCTTTGCGCCCAACCGCCGGCCATCACGTGGTCGGAGTGCTTGCCCACGTGCAGGGCCAGCTCAAACAGCAGCGCGAAGGTGTGCTGCACCACGTCGGGCGTGGAATAGGCCGGCACGTTGCTGACCACGATGCCGCGGCGGACGCATTCTTCCAGGTCAACTATGTTGAAGCCTGTTGCCGTGACAGCAATCATTTTGCAAGACGGTGCCCAATCAAGCAGCTGCTTGTCGCAAATTATTTTGTTGACCACAAGGATGTCTGCCTGCAGCACACGGGCGGGCAGCTGTTCGCGGGTGGAAAGCGGATACACATGCACAGTGCCAAACTGTTCCAGCGGCGACCAATCCAAGTCTCCGGGGTTTAAAGCCTGTGCATCAAGTATGGCAATGTTCATGGTGTTCCTTTCGTAAAACGTGGTAGAACCATGGTAACCCATGGGTCAAACGGTGCGGCATCAAACTGGCGTCCGGCGGTAGGGTATTCACCAGTTGAATATTTCATACAAAGGTAATCAACAACCTCTATGTATTCTAAGCAAGAAATTATCGTGATTAAAGATAATTCTCGTTAACTAGTTGTTTCATCTGGTGATACTTTAGCTACTTGTCAAAAATATTCTTAACTAAGAATAAATATCAAATCCCAGAATTACGTTCTGTTGCTTTATTCAAGAATATTATTCATTTTTGTAAAATAGATAATGTTTTAGCATCGTTTTTCCTTTCGACCTAGTATACTCACTCTAGATTTATCTAACGAAAGGTTTATTTCATGGCGAATTGCTATATCGATACGCGCGGCTGCTGCACCCAGCCTGTCCCCTTCACGCAAGCTGTGGTAGACGGCCTTGCCACAGGCGGCGGTCTGTATGTGCCCGAACGCATCCCCCACTTCAGCCTGCAGGAAATCCTAGACCTGGCGAAGCTGCCCTACGCCCAGCGCGCGGCCACCATCTACAAGGCTTTCGACATTGATATGCCTGATGAACTGGTGGATTCCCTGATGGAGGGTGCCTACGGCAAGCAGTTCGACAGCGAAAGCATCTGCCCTATTACCAGCTTGGACGAAAACACGCACATCTTGGAGCTATGGCACGGCCCCACCAGCGCTTTCAAGGACATGGCACTGCAATGCCTGCCGCGTTTCTTCAGCGCCAGCGCGCAGCTGTTGCGTGACCGTGGCGAACTAGACCACGAATTCATGATACTAGTGGCCACTTCGGGCGACACTGGCAAGGCGGCGCTGGAAGGCTTCCGGGACGTGCCCGGCGTGTCCATTGGCGTTATGTACCCTGACGGTGGCGTGTCCGACATCCAATTCAAGCAGATGGCCACCCAGCGCGGCAACAACGTGCAGGTGTGGGGTGTGCATGGCAACTTCGACGACTGCCAAACGGGCGCGAAGGCCGTGTTTGGCGACGCCGACTTTGCCGAAACGCTGCAAAACGACTTCCGCATAGCGCTCAGCAGTGCGAATTCCATCAACTGGGGGCGTTTGCTTCCCCAGGTGGTGTATTACGTGCAGGCTTACGCTCAGTTGGTGGCTGACGGCAAATTGCAAGCCGGCCAAACGCTTGACGTGTGCGTGCCCACAGGCAACTTCGGCAACATCTTGGCCGCCTATTATGCCAAGCAGATGGGCACGCCCATTGGCACCCTGCTGTGCGCCAGCAACACCAACCGCGTGCTGACCGATTTCATCAACACCGGCATCTATGACATTTCCGACCGCGAATTCGTGCTGACGCCTTCGCCTTCCATGGACATTTTGGTGTCTTCCAACCTGGAGCGCCAGCTGTTCGAGCTGAGCGGCCGCAACGCGCAGGCCATCGCCGAATGGATGGCCCAGCTCAAGCAGCTTAAACGCTTCCAGATTGACGATGAGACCTTCGCCAAGGTAAAAGAAGTGTTCCGCAGCGATTCGGTGAACAGCGAACAATGCCTTGCCACCATCAAGCAGGTGCTTCAGGAAAAGAACTACCTGCTAGACCCACACTCCGCCGTGGCCTACCAGGTGGCGCAAAACCTTCGCGGCGAAAACCCCGTGTTGGTGGCAAGTACCGCGCACTGGGCCAAGTTCGGCGTGAATGTGTATCGCGCGCTGCACGACATTTTGCCAGGCGAAAGCCTGCCGGCGGAGATTGAAGCCCTTTCCGGCTGCCAGTTAAACCAACTGATAGCCGAAGAAACCGGATGCTCGCACATCCCCGCCGGCCTGGCGGAACTAGACAGCCTGCCCATTCGGTTCACCACCGTCATCAATCGCACTACCGAAGACATCCAACAAGCCACTATTGCCTTCATACGGGAGCAACAAGCTTAAACCAGAAAGCGTGCCCCGTTCGAAACAGAGGAGAGAGCCATGAACGATATTTCTTACCTGAAACCCGCCATTCGATTGTCCATCGTGAACCCCGAAGCCGACAGCGGATCGGTGTTAGGCCGCGGCGTGGCCGAGCTGTGCCAAGGCGTTCGCGACACGGGATCGCTTAACGCCGCTGCAAAAGGCATGCACATGGCCTACAGCAAGGCCTGGCGCATCGTGAAAGACACCGAAAAGGCCTTGGGCTTTCAGCTGCTGAACCGCGACGGCGCCCACGGGTCTACGCTGACCGAAGAGGGCATGGCCTTGCTGGAAGCCTACGCCAAGGTGAATGCCGAAGTGCAGGCTTATGCCGAAGAGCGACTGACGCATTACCTGGGCTAACCCGCTAACGCTGGATTTTCGCACCGTATGGTGAAGGTGCCCATGTTCTTGGGCACCTGTACAGTCAGCACCCAATTGCCTTCTTGGTTGAGGGCAAGTCCTTGTTCCCTGGTTGCCAGTTTGTGGGCATGCGCCCCTTTTTCGGGCACCACCGTGATGGCGGGGACAGAAAGCGTTCGCGAAGGGCTCTTTTCGCGGGCAGCGTGAGCGCCCATCACGGCGGACTCTTCTTCTGGCAGCGTGCAGGGCGGCAAAACGCTGGCGGTGTTTTCCGGCAGCTTGGGCAATCCGGCAGCTGTAGTGGCACCTTCGGGCGCGGCGTCTTCGTCTGCGAAGCTGTGCAGGCAGCCGTAGCACACCGGCATGTCATCAAAGCAGGTTGCATTGCAAGTTGGACACGTTTTCATAGTTCTTCCTTTCTTGTTGGCCGTTCGCCTTGCAAACGGTTTTCTTCGGGTGCGTGCCTGAAAGACACCACCAACTGATCGCCCGGGGAACACCACGGGTCTTCGCTGCTGGGGCGTTCTAGCACCAAGCAGGCTTTTCGGTTCTTCCTGCGGCTTCAGGGGGGAAGCCCCCGTATGACCTGTAACACGGTGCCCATGCTGTCCACAAAGGCCACGTCTAGGGCGCACCGCATGCCGAAAGTGTGGATGTCGCGGCAGGGCACCAGGGCCACCACTCCCCATTTGTGGCGCGGGTCGAACAGGCCTCGGGCCCTGGCCTGCGGCGTTGCAGCAATGTGCAAGGGCTGCGCGACGCGTACTTCCACGACGGTCTGGCAGTTTTCATTGTGCTGTTGGTCCATACTTGTCTCCTAGTCTTTCGCGCATTGAAGCACCACGCTGCTTTCCCCGCCTATGGCTGTGCAGCTTACGAACAGCCACCGGTAGCTGCCCTGTTCCTTGGTGAAGGTGGCGCAGGTGTCCAAGCCGCTCATCGTGCAGCTCCACCCCTTTGCTTCCAGACGCGCACGCACACTGCCGAAGGCTTCCGCTGCCGCACCCGCATAGGTGAACCCCACCGTCAGCCCGTCTTCGCTTGCGCGCATCTCTGCCTCTTCACGCAGATCCAACACCTCTTCCTGAAAGACCGCATCAACTTCGCCTTGCCCTTCCGGGTCCAAAGCTTGCTGCCACGCCGCGCCTGTTTGCACCGCGTGGGACACCCCTTGCGAAAACGGCAAGGCCACCATCAGCGCGGCCACTATGCATACCGACGCCACCAAACGCTTTGTCCATGCCCGCGCACGCCTCATAGCAGCACCCCTGGTTTGTACACGTCCACCGTCAGTTCCACCTGGTGATGCAGCTTGGGCAACGGCACGCCAAACACTTGGTCCTTCAGACCCAGCCCAAACAGCGTGGGCGAAAACGTGAGCGTGCACACAAAGGTGGCATAGCCTTCCCATGAACCGCTGGCCTGCACGCTTACCTGCAGGTAGTCTTTGTTGTAAGCATCGGCCAACAAGCTTTCCACTTGGCTGCAGCTTGAAGCCACGCTTTGCCCATACGCCGGCGAAGCGGCCACCGTGCGCACTGTTTGGCGCGCCACCCGGTCAAACGACGCGCATTCGCCGAAGAACAGCAGCGCGTTCACACCCACCACGGCCACCACCATCAGCAAGGGAAACACCACAGCGAACTCGACCGTGCTTTGGCCGCGCCGCCACCACGCCTTTCTTCCTAGTTCCATGTGCCCACCTGCGCTTGCCCCACCGTTGCTGCGCGCAGCTGGGCAATGGCTTGGTCTATCAGGTTGCCCGCAGCATCCTGCGCGGCAGCCGGAAGCGTTATGGTCAGGGGAATGGACGGCCCGTTTTCGCCTAAGGGCTTGATGGTGGCAATTTCGAACTTGTCGTTCAGCTTGCCCAACGCGGCATACTTCACGTATCCCAGCACGGCGCCGAACACGCCGCCTTCTTCCCCGGTGGACAAGGCGGCCTGCTTCGCCGCCAGAAAGCCTACGCTTACCGCTTCGTCGCATTCGCCGGCCACATATCCGGAATTCACCAGCACCGGACGCAGCGATTCCAGCTTCGCTGGTTGCAAACCCAACGATTTCACGGCGTTTTTGAACTGCTTGGACGCCCACTTCCCCAGCCCGCTTTCGCTGGCGAAGGGTATGGTGCTCACGGCGCTTTCGATGGCATCGGTAATGGCGTCTTGCCCGCCGGTGTACACCTTCAGCAGCGCCGACCAGCAATCCAGCACCAGCCCCAACGCGCCGGTAAGGATGCCGCCTTGGTCGCGCACGTTGTCTAACAGCCCGTTCAGCACCGTCTTGGTTTCTTCCGAGTCGTCCGCCAAAAGCGTTGAGGCAGAAACCGCCGCGCGCGTTCCCAAGGTGGACGACCCGCTCACGAAACTGGTTTCGAAGCCTGCGCCCGCATCGGACGCGCCGCGGTCCGCCACCAAAACAATGGCGCCGTCACTTCCCGGAGGCGTGGCCTTGATGCGTTTGTTCGCGGCTTCCTTCAAGGCTTCCATCACCTTGTCGAACAGCGACTGGGCTTTGTCCTTCACTTCCTGCGCCGCAGGCTGCATCTCTTCCTTGGCGGCCTGGTAGTTTTCTGCTTCTTGGGCCACTATCACGTAGTGGTATTCAAAACCGTTGGAGATGCTTGTGGACGCGGAAGCCACGCGCCCCATGCTGGCGGCACTGAATTCGCAGTCGGGACAGGTGTCATACCCTCCCGATTCCATGTCTTCTATGCTTCCCCACCACTGCGTGCCGGCGGCAGAAGGGCACCCTTGCCAGGCGTGCATGGTGGGAACGCCCGCGCCGTCCACCGTTACCGGATAGTTCACCTGCGTGTACAAGTACGTTTCGCGCATTTCGGACGTATTGCGCGGCAGCGTGGGGAAATAGGCGCTGAACGTGTCTGCCGTTTCATGCACGTATCCCCCGCGCATCTGGTCCACCGCATACTCGTAGAAGTCGCGACGCAAGGCCGACCGCACGCCGTCCGCAACCGTTGAAGAATCCGGCCCTTCCCCCGCCAAGCGTGCCGAATAATAGGCCTTCGCCCGGTCCAACGCATAGACAAACGACCAGTTGTCCACGCTGCTGAAGAAGGGGTTGCGCGAACCGCCCATGCCCGCCAGCGTTTCCGCACGCTGGTACATGCAGTAGCCGGGATTCAGCCCGCAATCGTGATTGTACGCATTCAGCTTCGCCGCATTGGCCTTCTTGGCGGCCTCCTCGGCGCGGTTAGCGGCATCGCGAATGTCGTCTGCTTGCTGGTCGGCTTCCTGTTGCACCTGTTCAGCCTGCTGCTCGGTGCCTACGGAAATGTCTTCCCCCGAACCCGGCAGCAGTAGCGCCAACGTGGTGTAGGAGCTTCCCGCGGTGCCGCTTTCGTTGGAGCGCGCCACGCGGGATGCGTTCGCACTGGCCAAAAACGGCAGGATCTTTTGGTAGGAGTTCAGCGCATCGGCCGCCTTCGTGGCGAAGCTGTTACGCGCATTCATAACGGTTTTTCCCGCCGAAAGCAACGCTTCGGAAAGCGGCGCGGTGACCGGGGTACACAAGGCCGCAACGCCCAAACCGGTGGCCGTCAAGGAAGTCAGCGTCAGCGAAAGCACCACGGCGTCAGAAACCCGTACGGCAATCATGAACTCCGCCACTTGGTTTTCAGCCGCTAATGCCGCCGCGTCGGCCACGTCCTGGATGGCGGCCGAAGCGGACGTAACCCGGTACACCTGGGCACCGGTGAACACCAGCGAAAGCGTCAACAGCAACGCCACCACCATGCCAAACGTAGAATAGCCCCCGTCTTTTTCGTACAGCTTCATCACAAAAACGCCCCAATCCAGGTAGAGGGCCCGCCATCTGCTGAAGCCAAGGCCCAATCGGGCTGGGTTTTTTCGGTCCGGGACACCTCTATGGTCCACGTGCCGTCGCCGTTTTGCGCGCCCATCAGGGCTGACCCCCACGAAAGCAGCGGCAGGGGCTTCACGCGGTTGCGGATGGTCACCGTCACCGTTTCGCTGGTTTCGCCCCCTTGGGTTTCTATTTCCCACGAACAGCCGCCGCCGTGCACGTGGAAGCAATCCTGCTGCGGCACCGCCGAAAGACGGCGCAGCACGAACGTCTTGCATTGACCCGCCGGGTCGCCTTCTGGCAGCGTGGTCATCAACCTGCACGCAGAAGCCGCCGCAGATTCCATAATCATGCGGTCGTACAGCACAATCCCCGGCTGCACCAGCAGCAGGATTCCTCCCAGCAACACCGGGATAAGAAACGCCGCTTCAACGGTGGATTGTCCTTTTATGCTGCGTAGCACGCCTACCACGACGTCCTCCTTCCCTTATGCGGCGAACACGTCCGCCAACACGCCTGCGGCGCCGCCTTGGATGTGGTACGCAGCCGCTTGCACCGCGTGCTGCACCACCACGCCGTCGCCAAACAGGTGCCAAAATGCCCCCAAGCCCAACACCACCACCATCAAGGCAGCCGTCACCACGGCGAATTCCACCGTGGACTGCCCAGCCGTGTTCGCTACAAAGAATTGATACCATCCGCTATGGCGTTCCACAGCTCTTCCAGCTTGGGCCTGAACACGGTTATGGCAATGATGGCGATAACCACTAAAACGCCAACCAGAATGGCGTACTCGGTGGTCCCTTGGCCTCTCACATCGCGCGCCATACGGCGCAGCCCCACCTGCGCGCGCACCCATCCGTTTGTAATTGCTTTGCTCATGCGTTCCATAGCTCCCCGTCCTTTCATTCATCAAAAACCACCCATCATTTCCAACAGCACTGGGCCTAACACCAGCAGCAACATGGCGGGCAGAATAAGCGTCCCGGTGGGGATCATCATCTTCACCGGGGCCTTTGCCGCCTGTTCCTGCCGGTGGGTCCTGCGCACTGCTCTGGTTTCTGCCGCCGCCTGCTCCAATTCAACCGAAAGCGACGATCCGAAGCGAAGCGCCCGGATAATGGTTTCTATCACGCGCCTGAACTGCGAATACTCATACCCATCCGCCAATTCGCGCAGCGCTTGCTCGCGCGTTTTCAAACCCAGGTTCCACTGCGTTTGCGCCGCAGCGCACGCCTTGCCAAACGCTGTGGGAAAGTGCTGGGCATACAAAGCGAAGCTCCGGTCGAACGACAAGCCGCTGCGCAGCCCCAGCGCCGTCACCTCCAGCAATTCCGGCAGCTCGGTTTCCAGTTCGTGCACGCGCGCCTTGCACTGGGCAACAACCGCCCCGCGCGGCAGGCGAAAGCCCACCAGCAAACCACCCAAGCCGCCCGCAATCATCAAAGGTGTGGAAAACACCGCCCCTAGCAGCGCGCCGGCCGCGGCGCCCGCCAACCCCAGGCGCAGGCGCCCTTCGCAAAACGCTTCGGGGCTGACCACCTTGTGCAGCCCCGCCTGGGCGCACCGCGTGCGAAACCACGATTCGCCAAAGCCGCGCACCCACATGCCCGTAGGCGAAGCCAGCCCTAAGCTCATCTTCCTGGACAGCAGCGCCAGGTAGCGCAGCACGTGCGCATGCACGCCCTCCACCGAAAAGGTCTCCGCGGCCGCGCGCTCCCCCGCCAAGCCGTGTGCTTGTTGCTGCAACATCTTCCTTTGGCGCCTGATCAACAGCCCCTGGGACGCAGTAATGGAAGCACACGCCGCGGAAAGCCCCGCCGCGCACTGAAGCATCAACGCAACGCCACCTGTCATGTCAATCACCCACCTTCAACATCTTGCGCACCAACAGCACCCCTGCAACCTGCATGGCAAGCGCCACCACCAGCGTGACCACGCCTGCGAAACTCTGGAAGAACGGAGCCAAGAAGTCTTTGCTCAGAAGCGAAAGCAGGGCAATCATCACGAAGGGCATCACCGTTACCACCCGC
This sequence comes from Coriobacteriia bacterium, assembly GCA_030523425.1. GTDB lineage: Bacteria > Actinomycetota > Coriobacteriia > Coriobacteriales > Eggerthellaceae > JAUNIP01. The sequence continues at coordinate 44,960 of JAUNIP010000002.1, read as the reverse complement.
GCCGAAAGACGCGCTTGGGCCGTTTGCACCTTCAGGCTGCGTCGCAGCTCCAGTTCGCTTTCCACCATGTCGCGGGCAGCTTCTAGCACCTGGCGCATGCTGCCGCCCGTTTGATGCTGCACGTCTAACGCCACAGCCACAAACGCCAATTCCGGAACATTCGACCCCGCACGCAGGCTATCCAGCGCCTGAGTGGACGTTCCCCCTGCCTGCAAAATATGGGCACTTCGCTCAAACAGCTCCCGCAGGCCCGAAGGCGTTTCTGCCGCCACCTGCTGCAACAGCTGCATCAGCGAAAAGCCCGACTGCGAACAGGCCTCCATGGATTGAAGCGCTTCGGGTACCGCTTCCCGCACGGCGTCGTTGCGCGCGTCGTTCCAGCTGTGCAGGCGCACTACCGCCAACACCACCACCAACACCGCGCATACCAGCCCCACCAGCGGCGACCACCCAATAACGCCACCAACTGCAAAGGCCACCAGGCAGGCCCCCGCCAGCAGCGAGCACAACGCTTGCGGCGAAGCGAAAACGCCCCGCGAAGCGCACCATGCCACTCCCAGTTCGCATTCAGCCGCGACAGGCGCAAACTTCAGCAGCGCCGCCGCAACACCGTGCAAGGGGCGAATACCGGTGCTCAGCGCACGGTCGCTCGCACGCATGCCGTCAGCGGCAAAGCCACTGGCTTCGCGCAAACGCCACCGCTTCACCTGCGCAAACACCGCGGGAAGGGCCACCAAGCACAGCACGAACGCCGAAAGCGCTGCTACTGCGCCAAATAGGTATCTTGCAACCATTGCTGGACCCCCCTTTCGCCTGCCAGCCCGAAGGCGACCACATCCGAAAGCCACGCTGGCCGGGCCAGCCACCGGCCCACCCGCGCCCGCGTGTCCCACTCAAACAGCAACGAAACCTGGCAGCTGCGCGTGGCAGCGTCGTAGCCAATTTCGGCAATGTGGGACACGTAGCGTTGGCCATCCACCCCGCGCGCCGTTTGCACCACCACGTCTAACGCGCTGGCAATGTTGGCCTCCACCACGTCTACCGGCAGGTCAGCCGCATAGCGCACCATGGTGGTCAGGCGCGTGATCACTTCGGCAGGGTTGTTCGCGTGGCACGTGGTAAGGCTGCCGTCGTGGCCCGTGTTCATGGCCTGCAGCATGTCTAAGGCTTCCGCGCCGCGGCATTCGCCCACCACAATGCGGTCGGGGCGCATGCGCAAGGCGTTGGTCACCAAATCGCGTATAGTCACTTCGCCGCGGCCTTCCGCGTTGCGCGGCCGGGCTTCCAAGCGCACCACATGCGGGTGCTCCAAAAACCGTAATTCCGCCGAGTCTTCTATGGTTATGATGCGCTCATCAGGGGAAATCTCGCACGAAAGCGCATTTAACAGCGTGGTTTTCCCACTGCCTGTGCCCCCGGATACCGCCACGTTCTTCCGCAGGCGCACCAACCACACCAAAAACTGCCTCATGGGGGCGTCAAACGACCCCATGAGCATCAGGTCGTCCAAGCGCAACACGCGATCGGTGAACTTGCGGATGGTCACCACCGGTCCGTCAAGCGAAAGCGGCGGGATGACTATGTTCACGCGATGCCCTTCGTCCAAGCGCGCGTTCACCAAGGGCGAAGATTCGTCCACGCGGCGCCCCAGCGGCCCCAATATGCGATCGATGAGCGCCCGCAGCTGCGCATCGTTTTCGAAGCGCTTGTTGCTGGGATACAGCTTGCCGTTGCGTTCGAAGAACACCGAATAAGGGCCGTTCACCATCACTTCCGTGACGCTGGAATCCGCCAGCAGGTCCTCCAAAGGGCCGAAGCCAAACACGCTGTCAAGCACTTGGTTCACTAGTTCAGCCCGCATGCTTTCGCCCACGCCCAGCCATTCGTCCTGCTCAAAGGCGTGCCGGCACGCCCGCCGCACTTCGTTGCGCGCCCGCGAAGGGCTGACCGCCATGTAGCGGGCAATGTCGTCGGCGGAAACCTGCTGCTGCACTTGCTGCTTAAGCCGCTCAACATTGCTGCGGGCTGGCACCGCTTCGCGCGTCGCTAATCCCTGCGTTCTTTCTACTCGCTCCAATAATGACATAGCAGCCTACTTACGCCTCAAGGAAGAAAACAGCCCCTGCTTAGACCCGTCGGCTTCCTGCCCTATGCCCGCTTCCTTTGCCGCCGGCACCAATTGCCCCAGCACGCGCACCAGGCTGTCCACCACCGCGTTGTGCGAAGAAATAATGTCTTCCGGCTGAGAAGCCGCCATCAAGTCTTCCACGTCGCGGCCGCCATCGCGAATTTCCACCACCTGCGCCCCATGCAGCGCGCACGAAATATCGATAGACGAATACAACGCCTGCTTCGAGCAGCGGTTGACGGCGAACACAAACGGGCTGGCAGCAATGCCGCACCGCGTGCACAAATCCAGCGCCTTCAAGCATCCGCGCAAGGAAGACGGCCGCTGGTCCACAAGAAACAGCGCCCTGCTGCAGCGTTCAAGCAGCGTCACCTGGGCGTCGGTCCAAAAGCTTCCCGTGTTAACCACCACCAAGTCAAACGAAGACCGCAGCAGGTTCAGCACGTCTGGCAGATGGGCGCTTAGCAGCTCCGCTTTCTCCAGGTGCTCTGGGGGCGCAATCAGGGCCACCCTGCCCGCTTCGGGCCGGGCCTGCTGCACCCGTTCGGGAGCCTCAACAAGCTGGTCTATGCGCACCGCTTCGGTGTAGGCAAGCAATTCGCGGCAATCGCCGAACTGCAGGTCTAGGTCTAGCAGCACCGTGTTCAAGCCCCCTTGCTGGGCAAGCAAGGCCAGCAAGCATGAAATGGTGCTTTTGCCAGCGCCCCCGCTGCCTGAAACCACCGGCAGCAAAAACCCTTGGTTTCCTGAAACCACCGTGGCTGCTTGCACATCAGGCGCCGCAAGCTGCGTCTGGTTGACTCCCTGCGGCATAACCCACGCAGCGGAACTGTTCGCCCCGGAAGCAGCAGCGTCCGCCGCACCCGTGACAGGGCTTACTGCGGGCGAAGCGCCCAGCGCGGCACCCACCGTGGCAGCTTCCTTGCGCCTAACATACCGCTGCAGAAAGTCCTTTTCGCACAGTACCGAATCAAGCCCCGCATGCACGGCCCTGCTTTGCAGCGACCCGCTGGCATCGTGGGCCACCAGCATCACCTTGCGCGTTGGCCTGTCCTGCTTCAGGGCGGCAGCCAAGTTGATGGCGTCCATTTGGTCGCTAGAAGCCACCCACACCTCTTCGATGTTCGCATTGGTTGCCAGCGCTTTTCGCGCCTGGTCAGCCTGGGAAAACGTTGCCAGCCAAGGCTGGGCGGCAAGGTTTTCTCCCGCCAAGCCCAACACCCGTGGATGGGAAATGCTGATCTCGTCAGCGCACAGAGCTACCGTTTGCATGAAATGCTCCTTTCGTTGTTCGGTTTGCGCTCTACTGGTTCGTTGCCGTGTTGGCCGTGTTGGCCGGAGTGGCGGCGATAACGCTTCCCGGCGTGGCAGAAACGTCCCCGCTGCCATTCGTGTTCGCATTTGAAGCCGCGCCGCCATCCGCCGCAGCCTGCGCGTCTAGCGCATCGGCTCCCGGCAGCGTGAAATACAGCGTGGCGTTTTGCGCGGCGGTCACCATTTCCTGCACCGCGGCAGGGTCTACCGCCAGCGTTATCCAGGAAACCTCCGACTTGCCGCTGGTTTCTCCCGAAGCACTGGTGGCCAGCACCAACAGGTTGGTCCCAATGCGCGTGGTAGTGGTGTCGCCGGATGAATATACGTCTACCCGCAACCCCGGAACAACCGCGCCGCCTACCGCCTGCACGTTCTTCGCGGGAACGCTCACCGCGGTCATGCTTTCCGGAATGCTAAGCGCCACATCTGCCAAACCCAAGCGTTTTGCGCTTATAACTTCCCCCGAAAGCACCGAAGACGAAACCACAGAACCCACCGCTTGGCTGGCATCACGCAGCGCTTCGGCCGGAAGCAGCGCGGCCACCCACAGCTTCATTTCCACGTCAGCCGCAGAAATGGTTTCGCCGGGCACCAGGTCCCGCGTGGCCACGCACACTTCCACCTGATCGCCCCCATAGCGATTAAGCGCTTCAGCTCTGGCTTCATTAACCTGCCCCTGCACGCTGGCTAAATACAACAGCACACAAGCCGCGCACACAATCCCACACACGATGCTAATGATCCAGATTTTTCTGTCTTGCATATTCGCTCCTTCGCTTAGGGCTTTCACACACCCCAGTGTGAAGCAGCGATATTGCACCGGGCATACAGGGAACACCCACTTTCATTGTTTGGATGGCGCATTTAATTGGCGCGTCCGCGGCGCCAGATTGAAAAATACGTAGGATTTTGGCGCAAAAACCTTGCACGGATATTGCACGGATTCGCCAACATTTGGCTCAAAAGGAAGCGAAATGTCGTTCCGTTTTCAAAACACCCTGATCAGCGGGTTCCCAGAACCGTCATCCACACCTTTTCCACCGCTTCAAAAAACTGCCTGAAGCATCCCAACCTGTGCGGTGGAATGTAGGTATACAATGAGCAACGAATCCAATTGCCGAACAACCTAGGAGGCCCCTTATGCAGCGCTATAAAAAAATTTTCGCAGCCCTTGACGGTGGATCGACGCAGCGCGCCGTTGCCGAACACGCGGTAGGCATCGCCGAAAACGACGGCGCTGAGATTCTGTTTGGCCATGTCATAGATTCGGTGCCCTACGAAGCCAACGGCGTAGACTTCAACGCCTTGTGCCAGGCGGCCGCCGAACGCATAGAAGAAGAGCTTGACGACGTGTTCGAGCGCGCCACCGAAAACGAAGTGGTAGGTGAAATCAACCTGCAGGTGAGCGCCGGCCGCATCAACGAAACCCTGCTAGAGCAACTGATAGAGCCCTTCGACCCCGACCTGGTCATCTGCGGCGAACGCGGGTTGTCCAACTTCAAGTACGCCTTCGTAGGCAGCGTTTCCACCTACCTAATCCGCAACTGCAACTGCGACGTATTGGTAATGAAGCAACGCTAGCAAACCCACTATCGTACAAAAAGCCGGGCACAACACCCGGCTTTTTTCGTCCCTACGGGCCTGCCCACAGCCGCCCTTACGGGTGCAGCAGCCGCCTGTAATGGGAATCGCCCTTGGCGGCATACAGGGCGCCTGCTGGGTTGTGTGCCAAGGCGCGATCCTTCGCTATCAGCGTGACCACTGGGGCTTTCGAATACATGCTAAACAGCATGTCGTGACCCACGCACAGACCCACCACCACGTTCACTTCCGTGCCCGCTTCTTCCAGCAGCTGCGCCTGCATCAGCGGGTTGCACGACACCGGGTCCACGTCGCACGCGTCTTCGAACACCCCGAAGCGCGACCGCGGCACGCCGCCCACCTTGCAGCACGTGCCATAGGGCTCAAACCCATGCGCCCGCAGAATGTCCGCGAAAAGGGACGCCTCTTCGTGCAGCCCCGTGCACGACGCTATGCCGATGCGCGTGAAGCCCAGATGGCGGAACAGTGCCATCATTTCCTCCACGCGGCACCAGCGGTTTGCCCTGCTGTCCTTCAACACGTCGTAGGCCGCATGCATCACGCGCAGGGGAAGGTCGTCTTCGCCGTAGCGCTGCGCAATGTCTTCTGCGCGCTGTTCGCCTGCATGCGCCGTGGGGCAAAACGCCGGGTAATTCCCCTTCTTCGTTTCGCAGGCAAGCACCTTGCAATCCACGCAACTGGGGTTCTTGGTTTCCATGGCGCCCCCCTACACGTCGTATTCGCCGTATTCGCAGCCCACGTTGGCCACCAGCAGGGTGTCCACAGGCACCAGCGCGCCATCGCGTTTGTCATACAGCTTCAACCGGCCGGTGCCCGTGCCGCCGTTCCACAGGCGGCTGTAGCGCTTGGCACCGTCGGGCGCTTCGTAGTTCGCGAAAATCATGTGACTTTGCGGGCAGGTAATGTCGCACACCAGCAGCGCGTCGAAGGTTTCCAGCTCCACATGCCACACAATCTGGTCGTCCTGCTCGCCGCAGTCAAAGCGCGTTTGGCTGCCCGTCCACGGCTTGGAGAAGTTGAATTCGTACGTGCGGCCTTCGTAGACCAGCGCGCCTAACAGCTTGCGGTCTAACGCCACAGGGCCCACCTTCGGCCTGCCGCCGCCCACCACAAATGCGGTGTTTTCCAGCGCGCGGCCGCTTTCTTCGCTGCGAATGTTGCTGGAAGCCAGCCACACCCACGGCGACGTGAAATCGCGCCCCCAGTTCTTGTCGGCGTATCCGAAGCTGGTGGCGGGGTCTACCACATATGTTTCTCCATCAAGCACCACTGTGCCGGAATAACGGGTTTTCATGCCCTCCACGTGCCAAAACATGTCGAAGGCCTGGGTGGCGCGCACCGCAGGCGAAGCGCCGTAGCCCACATTGAAGGCCAGCTGCTTGTCCAGGCGAAGATCCCACAGCATGCTGCCGGCGTCGCTCATCCATTCAGGGTGCGCAGCGGCATCTTCGGCAGACACATCCACACGCCCTATCAGATCGGTTTCGCAGGCCAAGCAGTCATCGGCGGCCACAAAATAAGGCACGCCCATGCCCACTTCCACGTCCGACCAGGCGAAAAACCGGTGCAGCTGCCGCGCGTTTTCGCCCCAGCAACCCGCCTTCACCATCACATACGACGGCGGCTTGTGGTCGGCTTGGTTGAACGGCAGCTGTCCAAACGTGGGGTCCAGTTCCGCTAATGCGGGGTTTATCAGGAAAAACTCCACAAAGAAGGCCTTCTGTTCGCCCGTTTGGGCATGGTGGGCGGTAAACGAATGCCACCACCAGTCGTATCCGCGGCTTGCCAGCGGCCCCCGCAGCATGCACCGATTGCGACTAACGTCAGTAGTGTTAGCGTCCACAAGCACTCCTACCCTTCGCGCTTTTACCGTGCCTCCATTGTAGCGAACCGAAGCACCGAAAAACGTGCGTCATTCCGACGGAATGGGGAAGCACGCGCCAGCCATTCCGACCGTAGCCGATATGTAAGCCCGAGGCTACTCATCTGCTGGCCCCTCGCCCAGAAGCTCCGGCATGGAACCCCTGCTGCGGTCCAGCCCGCAGAACAGCTTGTAGAAGGCCTGCAGCTCAGAAGCCATGTCCAGGGCGCCGCCCTGGGGGGAGAGCACGTATGCCATCCAGAGCATCCCCACCGACTGGGCGAAAAAGGTATTCGTATGTTCTGCAGTAAACCATCTCGTAGCCAGCCGCCACAATCGCCCCCACAACAAGGCTAGCGGCCCCTGCACCTAACTGTCTTGAAAAGCTTTGGTTTCTGGTTGCCAACATTGTAACGAGCGTCATGACTGCAGACACGCTGAGTCCAACCAAGTCAATTGATGTTGTTTCGGACACAGACGGCACTTAGTCCCAAACGTAGTGAAACCTAGAACCCCTCCTCCCGACATGGTGGCTTCTATGGCGTTTAGCTCGGCCGCCGTGTAGTATCGCAGGCTTGGCCTGCCGTAGGGAAGCTTCATGCCGCCCAACGCGCCTGCTGCGGGAATAAGAACGGCCACCACGGCGGCTACCGCCAGCCACAGCCCGTTGCGGCTCAACCCGGCCCGCAGCCACACCGCCACGCACGATACCCCCGCAACCGCCATGGGCCAGCGACGGACATTGGCCTCAAACATGACCACTTTCAGCATAAGGCAGCCGATAGCCTGTTTCAAGGACGGCCTGCGTGTTGGCTGGCGCCTAGCTATCGCTGCTTCTGCGCATTGCGTTGACGCAAAATGACGGGCTGTGAACGAATCGCACAAGCGCAGAAAAGCAAAATGCTAATTGTGAACGAATTGCCCTTCCCGGCCGCCGCGGTCTGGCCGAAAAACAGCGGCTGTGAACGAACAAACGCGCCTGAGCAGGGTTTCAACGAGCATCCCGCCAGGCCGATTCGTTCACAATTAGCATTTTGCTTTTTCGGAATACGCCGATTCGTTCACAGCTAGCGTTTTACAACCCGGCCAATCCCGCTAGACCCCGCCGCAAGTCGTTTGTTCGTTCACAGCCGGCATTTTTCTTCCGCCCCCCGCCTGCCGACCCTGGGAATTCCCCAACAAGGAAAAGAGCCCCGTTGCCGGGGCCCTGCCATTTATGGTGGTCGATGAGGGATTTGGGCGCTTTCGGCTGCGCCGAAAGCGCTGGCCTGCGCTCGGCTTCGCCGTGCTCGGCCTTCGACGGCCCACTGGGCCGTCGAACTCTCGCGGGATTCAAATCCCGGGAAGCTTCCCCAACAAGGAAAAGAGCCCCGTTGCCGGGGCCCTGCCATTTATGGTGGTCGATGAGGGATTTGAACCCCCGACCTTGTGCTTGTAAGGCACCTGCGCTCCCGCTGCGCCAATCGACCGGAATGTTTGGGTATTTTCTCACAGTTGGGCGTGCTTGGCAAACAGTTTTGCGCACCCAAAGCCCCCAAGCACGCCACATGGGTATAATAGGCAGGCATCTTACGGGAAAGGCTGAGCATGATATTTGAGGCAATGCTGGTGGACGATGAAGCGCCAGCGCGTGTGGAACTGACAAACCAACTGGAACGGACCGGCCGCGTGAAGGTGGTCTCGGAGGCCGTATGCCTGCAGGAAGCCATTGCGAAAATGCGCGAAACCCGCGTTGACGTGGCGTTTATCGACCACAACATCGTGGGCGCGGGCACCACGCTTCTGCCTGAAGCGCTGCCTAGCATCCCCCATGTGCCCATGTTCATCTACATGACCGCCTACAGCGACTACCAAGACGAACCTTTCGGCCTGGAACCCCTTGATTACCTGGCGAAACCCGTTGACAGCAACCGCTTGGACCAGGTGATCCAAGAAATTGAGGGCTGCTACAAGCTGGAAAGGAGCCAGGCATGAAAATCTTGGTTCTGAACACCGGCTCCAGCTCGCTGAAGTTCAAGCTGTTCGAATCTGCCATGCAGGAAGCGGCGGATGCGTTCCATCATCCTGAGCCGCAGCTTAAGCAGCTGTGCCGCGGGCTGGTGGAAGCCGTCGGCACCGAAGCCACCCGCTATCATCGCACCGACGAACGCGGCACGGCCGACGTAGCCGTGCAGGCTGCCACCGTGTCGGACGCGTTTGACCTGGTGCTTTCCGACATCGTAGGCGCAGATGCGCCTCTGTCCAGCCTTTCGGAGCTTGGCGCCATAGGGCATCGCATCGCACACGCCGGCGCCGAATTCGGCTGCAGCGTGGAAGCGGACGACCACGTGCTAGAAGTTATAGAAGAATACGCACCGTTAGCGCCGCTGCATAACTACAGCGCGCTGGAAATGCTGAAGCACTGCCGGCGGCTGTGCCCGAACACCCTGCAGGTGGCAGCGTTCGACACCGCCTTCCACCAGACCATGCCGGCGCGCAACTTCGTGTATCCCATCCCGTACCGCTACTACGAGGACCTGGGTATTCGCCGCTTCGGCTTCCATGGCATGAGCCACAAATACGTCAGCCGCCGCGCCGCGAAGTTTTTGGGCAAAAGCACGCGCGACCTGAAGATGGTCACGTGCCATTTGGGGTCGGGCTCTAGCGTTACGGCCATCGACCACGGCATCAGCATGGACACCACCATGGGTTACACCCCGCTTGACGGCGTGATCATGGGTACGCGCAGCGGCAGTGTGGACCCTGCCATTATCACCGCCATCATGGAAAAGGAAAACCTGACGCCGGCCGAAATGGACGGCATCTTGAACCGCGAAAGCGGCCTGTTGGGCGTGTCCGGCGTGTCTGGTGACCTGCGGGAACTCAAAGAAGTCATCCGCTTCGGCAACGAACAGGCCGAACTTGCCTACGACATCTTCCTAACGTCCATCCGTCGCATGATCGGCGCGTATTTCTTCGAACTGGCCGGCGTAGACGTGATTGTGTGCACCGCCGGCGTGGGCGAAAACGACCCCTACGCGCGGCGCCTGATTTTCCGCGGGCTGGAGCCTTTCGGCATCCGCCTTGACGAAGAGCGCAACATGGTAACCGGCAAGCAGGATCGCCGCATTTCCGCCGACGACTCCGCCGTGGAAGTGCTGGTCATCCCCACCGACGAAGAAGCCGAAATAGCCCGCGACGCCGCGTTCATAGCCGCCGGCGTAGACATTTCCGACCCCTGGGCGTTTTAACTATTCGGTGTCCCAGCCTTGGTCGTCTTGGACTTCCCAGTCGGTGTCTTCCCTGATGGGGCGGTCCTTTGGAGTGCGGGACGGCACGTGCAGCCAGCAGGCTAACGCCACCAGCGCGGCGCTGATTACCACCAGCAGCACCTGCAGGGCGTCGGGCGTAAACGACAGGCCGTTGGTGTTGGCCAGCTGGGCGCCGCACAGACCCAACACGCACAGGGCCAGCGCGCCCGCCGCGCCGCACACGGCCATCACGCGTCCTCCGCGCGCGCAGCACAGCGAAAGCACCACCGCTGCCACAACCCACGAAGCGGCCACCACCCACGTGCCAGGCGTGGTAACAAGCTGCGAAGCCACCATGGTGATACTTAGCGCGCTGCCCGCAAAGTGCGAAGCCTGCAGCAGGTCGAACGACAGCAGGCTGCCGCGCCCGGCCGCCGCCAGCACGAAACACAGCAAACAGCTATATCCCGCCGATGCCGCAGCCTTGCCCGCAGGAAGCATGTATCCCGCAAGCAAGGGCCCCAGCGCCGGCAGCAACATGCCGCTGAACAGGGGCTGCGCCACGGCCAGCGTGCCCGCCGCGCGGCCTTCGCGCCCTGCGTACCACCACCATGCGCAGGTGGCCACCAGCAGCGCACCGCCCAACAGCCACGACTGGTCGAACAGCAGCGCAACGCTCCACACAAGCCCCGCGAACAGGCCGCCCAGCCCTGGGCGCAAGGCCCCCAGCGCGGCGCCCACAGCGGCAACCACGGCCACGGCAACCAGGCCCCAGGCAGCCACTGCGGGGATGTTCATGCCCCCCAGCACCGCCACCGCCGCCGTGGCAAGCGCAGCAAACACGCGGTTGGCAATGCTTATGTGCTTGGGCGTAATGCGTTCCCGCAGCAAAGGCGCGGGTTCCTCTTCGCCCCATTCGTCGGCGTCCTCTTCGGCGGGGCCGGCGCTTACCAGCTGGTGCAGGGCCTTTCTGCCCGCCTTCGGGTCGCCCAAGAAGCGCGAAAACTCCTCCGCGAAATCCGTCACGGTTTCGTAGCGCTCTTCGCGGTCGGGGTCCAAAGCGTAAAACAGCACGTCGTCGCCGGGGGCGTCGAATTCGTTCCACATCAGCGAAGGCAGAACCAGCTCCGCGCGCTCTATGGCCATTTCCGCGCCCTTCAAGTCCGGCGCCAAGAAGGGGTTTTCGCCGTTCAGCATTTCGTAGGCCACGCTGGCCAAGGCCCATTCGTCGCAGCGCGCGTCCAAGCTTTCCTGGCGCATTTGCTCTAGGGGCATATACCCAATGGTACCGCCATGGGTGTACGCGTTGCCTTCGTGGTCTTCCAGCGCCGCCAAGCCGAAGTCGGTCACCTTCACCACGCCCTTGCGCGTGATCACAATGTTGTCGGGCTTGATGTCTAAGTGCAGCACCTGGTTTTCGTGGGCCACCTCCAAGGCATGCGCCACGTCAGCGAACACGGCTGCGATAATGTCTAGCGTCAGCTCGTCGTCATAGCGCGCCAAAAACTGCGTGAGCGTCATGCCGTCCAAGTATTCCATGATGATGTAAGCACAGGTGCCCACAATCTGGAAGTCGTGCACCTGCACTATGTTGGGGTCTTCCAGGTGCGCCGCCGCGCGCGCTTCGTCAAGGCCGGGGATGTGCGAAAAGAAGCGCTGCTGGTCCACGTCGTTCAAGCGCACGTCCGCAGGCACTTGGGGGCCTTCCGCAGCTGCTCCTCCCAGAAAGTCCGGGTCAGACGGATAAGCAAGCACGTCCAACCCCGCCGTCGGGTCTTCTTCCCACGGCAGGGCCTCCGGCGCCGAAGCGTGCCCCTGCGCCGCGCGGTAGGCATCCAGTTCCGAAAGCTGGATTTCCTTGATGGCCACCTTGCGCTGCAAGCTGGTGTCCCAAGCAACGTATACCGCGCCGTACCCGCCTTGGCCGGCCTGTTCCAAAATGCGATATCTGCCTAGCAGAAGCTGTTGTGGCATGGTTCCCTTTTGCTGCAATGGTTGTTCGTATAAGGGCAAAATTTGTACGCCCCTATGATAATGTATGTTCTTGCGGCAAGCGCGGGGTTTCGCTATACTTTTTGCTCGCGCAAACGCGCAGGAGCGCCAACGTGGCTCAGTTGGTAGAGCAACGCACTCGTAATGCGTAGGTCGCCGGTTCGAGTCCGGCCGTTGGCTCCAGAGTTTCCGCAGGTCAGCAGCCCGTTGTGGTTGCTGACCTTTTTTGCGAATGCTCGAAGTCCTGCAAATTTGCTGCAATTGTTCAAATTTACCCGCATCCTGAGGAATAGTTGTATTCGCTTAAGGCGAATTGCCCCTATAATGAATCTTTACACAAACGGTTGCGAATGGAGCACATGACACACGGCGGGCACATAGTCGCGCGGACCCTGATGGCTGCAGGGCTTGGCTTCGCGTGCGCCCTGGGCGCGGCGGGGCTTTCCGGGTGCGCTGCCAACCAAACGGTTTCCGTGTGCGACAACGTGGTGATAGCGCAGGACGTGGCGGGGCACTACGTGTGCTCCTACACCGACGGATCGCCTGTTCAGGGCGCCTATTACGCTTCCAACGGGCAGGTGTTTTTGGCAGACGGCGCAGGCGTTTTGGAAGACTCCGGATGGCTTACGTCGGCCGACTACGGGCAGGGCCTGCAACGCTACTATGTAAGCGAGAAAACCCATTCCTGTGTGACGGGCTTTTCCGATGAAGGTGGCCTGCACTACACCACTGTTACGGGGTGTGTGGCCCGCGGCGCGTTCACGGTGAACGGGCTTACTTATTTCGCAGGCGAAGACGGCCTGGTCAAAACGAATCAGTGGATTACCACCGACACGTTCACCGAAGGCGAAGAGCACCAATACTGGGCGGGCGAAGACGGCGCGCTGGTGCGCACCCCCGGCTTTGCCACCCTGGACAACAGCACGTACTACCTAACTGAAACGGGATATCCGCTGGTAGGCAGCCTGGTTACGGAAAACGGCGTGATAGTCACCACAGCCGACGGGCGCGTGGCGGAAAATTACGTGGCCCGGGGCTGGATGAGCTCTAGCCTGTTCGACGAAGAAGAGCGGCGCTATTACTTCAAGGAAGTCGATGGCCATGTGTATGCCCAGGTGGGCCTGTTCGAAGCCGAATACAAGGACAAAGCGGGCTGGTTCTACGCCGACCCCGCCACCGGCCACGTGCTCACCGGCAAGATTCCCACGGAAAACGGCGTGCTGCTGACCGACGTGAACGGCTTCTTGGCCGGGTCTGACCTGGGCGTTGGCTGGTACGAAGGCACCGCTTTCGACGCCGAGCCGCAGCGCTACTACTTCCAAGAGATTGATGGCCACCTGTATGCCACCACCGGCTGGTTCACGGCAGACGGCAACGCTTATATGGGCAGTGAAACGCAAGGGTATGTGCTGGTCAGCACCGTGATTGAATACCAGGGGACGTATTACGCCGCCGACGAGACAGGCGTGCTGTCCTACACCGATGACCCGTTCGGCCCCAACGACGCAACCTTGGCCATAAACACCTGGAAGAACAACCCCTTCTATCTGAACGCCATGATTGACCTGGCACGCGAAGTGGGCAGCTCCACCGACTACTTCATCATGGCCGACTGGACGCGCTGCCGCTTCGTGGTGCTGCAAAAGGTAAAAGACGAACAGGGCGCATACGTCTATCAAGACGGCCTGCTGAAATGGGTGGTCGTGAAGACATGGAACGGCAACTTCGGGCAGAAGTCGTACGCCGGCACCCACGTGGTAGTGCACAAGATGCTGGGCAACTGCATTGCCAATTCCGACGTGCTGTCAGACGGCAGCGAAAATCCTTCCGCCTGGTCAACGTGCTACATTGAAGCGTGGGCGGACGGCGCGCGCAAAGAATACCTGTGGCAGGATCCCGCTACGGGGCTCTACCATGACTGCGCCTCCGTCCATGGCACCGGCCAAACCACCACCGGGTATGACCAAGAAGGCTGCTTGGGCCTACAACGCGAAAACGCCAAGTGGGTGTACGACACCATTCCCACGGGCACCACGGTCCACATCTTCGAATAGGTGCGCCATGGACGATCTGGAGAAAACGAACCCACTGAAGCCGATCGGCAAGCATGCGCGGCTGTCTTCTGCAGACGAAGCACCCTATGCGGGGACGCACGCAAAGGCACCCAAAGAAGCGAAAAACGCGGCTTCCACAGACGCGCCGGAACAGGAAAAACCCGCGCCTTCCGGCAAGCACGCAAAGCTTTCCCAGCCCGAAGAAAAGCCCGCCGAAGCCGGCGAATCCCCCGCTGGGGACGCCCCGGCCGCTGCAAGCACCAACAAGAAGCGCACCGTCATCGCCGTGGTGGTGGGCATTGTTGTTGCTGCACTCATAGTGGCCGCCATAGCGCTTTCCGGCGTGTTCTTCGCGCATAACGAAACCCAGATGCGGGCCCCCGTGGGCAGTTGGGCGCGCACCGAACAAGCCAACGGCCTTACCACCATCTGGGAAATTGCCATCCACACCGACGGCAGCTTTTCTTCCACCATAACCGCCGCCGACGGCACCATTATACGCACCAACGAAGGCACCGCCGGCAACCGCAAAAAAGACGGGTCCTTCCAGCTGAAGTTCAGCGACGGCGCCACCGAAACCTGCGCCCTGGAAGATAACCGCCTGGTGGTATACCAGGAAAACTCCCAAACCCTGCTATTCGAATCAACCGCTGGCGCATAAGCCCCTGGGGGCGTGACTGCACCATTTTGACTCACCCAGAACCGTCCCCATCGTAGCACTGCCACTGCGCCGCCAACCACCAACCGCTGTCCCGGCCCCGCGCACATTTGGCGTTTCCGTGATGCTTTCCCTAATGACGTCCAGTTGTGGCATTATGTTCTATTGAATTATTGGAGGGTTTAGGTGCCTTGTTCAGGGCGCCCCGTTGTTGAAACGTAGCCGAAAAGGAGTAGCACATGGGGTTGCTGTCTAAGTTTGAGGGCAAGATGGAAGGCGCTGTGGAAGGCGCTGCCGGGCGTATGTCTGATGCCCCCATTTCCCCTGTTCAAATTGCGAAGAAGGCCGAAAAGGCCATGCGCCGGGAAAAGATGGTAGGGGCAGGCAAGCAATACGCCCCCACCCTGTACACCGTGCTGGTGAACGTAGACGACGACCGTCGCCTGTTCGGCATGTACCCCACCTTGGCCGGCGAAATTGAAACCTACTTGGCGGCAAAGGCGGCCGACGAAGGCTTGGCCATGGACGGCCAGCCGCTGGTGCGCTTCATTGCTGACGACGCTCTGAAGCATGGCAAGTTCGAAATTGTGGCCGAACCCGTGGCAGCGCCCATCATAGCCCAGCTGCGCCAGGAAGAAATGCAGCGCTACGGCCTTATCCAGAATCAGGCGTACGGCCGCGCAGCTCAGCAGCCCGCTGCCTACGCGCAGCCCCAGGCTGCCCCCGCATACAACGCCCCGCAGCCAGATCCCTACCAACCCGACCCGTACGCTCCGCACGAGCTTCCCTATGTGCCCGAAGAAGAAATCGACCGCTCCATAGACTACGGCGAATACACCTTCAACAGCGAAGACTTCGAAGACTACCAAAACCGTAACAGCGCTCCTTTGCAGGGGCAGGCCGGCGCCGCAGCTGCGGCTGCTGCGGGCGCAGGGATGGCCGCAGCAGGTGCTGCAAACGCGGCCAGCGCTGCCAACGCGGCAAACCCCTACGCTTCTGCCCGCCCGGCAACGGGCCCGCGCCTGATAGACATTGCCACCAACCATGTGTATCCCCTGAACAAGCGCCAATTGGTTGCCGGCCGCGGCCAAGACTGCGACATAGTGATTGCCGACATCAACGCCAGCCGCCGCCACGCCACCTTTTCCCAGGAAGCCCACGGCGTGTGGGTGTTGGCAGACGCGGGTTCCACCAACGGCACCCTGCTGAACGGCCAACTGATAGACGGCGCGCAGACGCTCTACGAAGGCGACCAGATTACCATGGGCATCACCAATCTCTTCTTCACCATGGCGTAATTCACTAAGGAGTATTCCGTGATAGACGTCATCTTACTTATTGGCCGGCTGCTGCTGGTGGCTTTGCTCTACCTGTTCCTGTTCGCGCTTATGCGCAGCGGCGTGGGGCTGGTGAAAGGCCAGCGGCAAAAGGACAAAGTGTGGACCGTTTCGGTGGAAAAGGGCCCCAAGGAACTGCGCGGCGTTTCCATCCCCGTGCGCGGTCCCGTCATTGTGGGGCGCAACCCCGGGGCAGATATAGTGATTGCCGCCAGTTACGTTTCCGGCCGCCACGCCCGCTTCACGCTGATGGGGCAAAACCTGTTCGTGGAAGATTTGGGGTCGCGCAACGGCACCACCGTGAACCACCTGCCTGTGACCGAACCTACGGCCTGCAAGAACAACGACGTGGTGCGCGTGGGTGACGTGGCCATGCGCGTGAGGTTTGCCTAATGGCCACCACCAACAAAAGCAATCGCCGCCCGCACAGCACCTTCGGCAGCCGCACCGATGTGGGCTGTGTGCGTGACCACAACGAAGACAGCCTGGTGGTAACGCCGCCGCTGTTTGCCGTGGCTGACGGCATGGGCGGCCATGCTGCCGGCGAAGTGGCGTCCGAAATTGCCATAGAGGTGCTGACCGAACGCGCCCCCGATCACTTAAACGCCGAAGCCTTGGCGCACGCCGTAGAAGAGGCGAACCTGGAAGTGATTGCCGCCGCCGCTGACGGCCGAGGCCGCGAAGGCATGGGCACCACCATGACCGCCGCCATGCTGGAAGGCGAACGCGTATGCATTGCCCAGGTGGGCGACTCGCGCGCGTACCTGCTTCACCAAGGCGAACTGCAGCAGATAACCCGCGACCACAGCCTGATGGCCGACCTTATAGAAGCAGGGCAGATTACCGAAGAAGAAGCACGCGTCCACCCTAACCGATCCGTGATCACGCGCGCCTTGGGCAGCAACCCGTCCATGAAGCCGGACATCTACGAGATAAACGTGGAAGCCGGCGACCGTTTGCTGCTGTGCTCCGACGGCCTGTCTTCCATGATAACCAACGAAGAAATCCAGCGCATTATGGCGCACACTTCCGACCCGCAGCGCTGCGCTTCGCAGCTGGTGAACGAAGCGGTGGCCGCCGGCGGATTCGACAATATAACCGTGATTGTGGTGAACATCGAAGGCTTCGCGGAAGTGCGCAAGCGCAAGATGGCCCGCAAGACCAAGGTGCACATTGGCATAGTGATATTTTTGCTGGTAGCGCTGTTGGCGGGCACCGCATTCGCCTTCAACTGGTGGATAAACACCACGGCCTACTTGGCGGAAAAGGACGGCAACGTGGCCGTGTACGTGGGCTTCCCGGGCGAACTGTTCGGCATCCAGTTCAGCCACTTAGACCACGAAACCACCGTGCCCGTCGACCTGCTTTCCCCTAACGCGGCCGACAGGCTGCGCAACGGCGGCATCCAAACCGACAACTTGGAAGAAGCCAACAAGCTGGTGGAAGAATACATCACGCAGATTGTGAGCACGCCTACCACCACGCCAACCGATTCCAACGCGACTAACGAGAACGCGGCGAACACCAACGCCAACGCCGCGGAAACCCCGCAAGCCGCCAACACGCAGGCCGACGCCGCGCAAGCAGTCCCCACCACCCAGGAGAACAACGCATGACGCGACGCAACCTGGAATTAGTGCTGCTGATCATCGCTTCACCGCTGGCCATATTGCTGTTTGCCATGTTGGCCCTGTCCCAAGGCGAAACCTTGGGATGGAACGCCGTTGCCGTGCCGGTGTGCCTGTTCGCGGCGTTCATTTTGGCACACCTTGCGGTGCGCAAGTTCACCCCGAATGCCGACCCGGCGCTGCTGCCCATTGCCTTCGCGCTTTCCGGCATTGGCCTGGCGTTTGTGACCCGCTTGGCGCCCGACTTGGCCACGCGCCAAGTGGTGTGGCTGTTTTTGAGCATCGCCGCCATGGTGGTCATTGTGGCGTTCGTGAAAAACATAGACCGAAGCGCCAATTTCAAATACACCCTAATGCTTGTTGGCGTGCTATTGCTGCTTTCGCCCTTGCTGCCCGTGGTGGGCACTGAAATCTACGGCAGCAAGATTTGGCTTTCCGTTGCCGGCATTTCCTTCCAGCCGGGCGAACTTGCCAAGATTTTGATAGTGCTGTTCTTGGCGGGCTACCTGGCGCAAAACCGCGAACTGCTTTCCGTGTTCACCGTGCGCATTGGGCCGGTGCGCCTGCCCGACGTGAGCGTGCTTATCCCGCTGTTGCTTATGTGGGGCATAGCCATGGCGGTGGCCATTTTCGAAAAGGACCTGGGCAGCGCGTTGGTGCTGTTCTTCGTGTTCATCATCATGCTCTACATTGCTTCCGGGCGCAAAGTGTACCTGGTGGTGGCGCTGGTGTTGGCTGTCATGGCCGGCGTCATCTTGTACATCTTCTTCTCCCACGTGCAGGTCCGCGTGGCAACGTGGCTTGACCCCTTCGCCGACGCGCAGGACACGGGCTACCAGCTAACGCAAGCCATCTTCAGCATGGCCGACGGCGACCTGCTAGGCCTAGGCATAGGCAATGGCATGGCCGACCAGATTCCCATCGTGGAAAGCGACTTCATCTTCGCATCCATTGCCGAAGAGATGGGCCTTTTGGGCGGCGCCGGGCTGCTGCTGCTGTACCTGTGCTTCGCCATCAGGAGCTTCACCGTCGCCGCGCGGGCGAAAACCGACGTGAGCTGCTTTATAGCCGCCGGCCTGACCGCCATCGTGGTGCTGCAGGCGTTCATCATTGTGGGTGGCGTCACGCGGCTTATTCCGCTTACCGGCTTGGCCTTGCCCTTTGTGGCGCAGGGCGGCTCTTCCCTGCTTTCGAACTTCATCATCGTGGGCTTGCTGCTGCACTGCAGCAATGAATCCACCGGCGTAAACGAAGAAATGGCCACCACCACTTCGCTGCATTCCAATTCCACCTTGGGCCGCGTGGCCGTGGGCAAGCGCTTAACGGGCACCATTTGGGTGTTTGCCATCATGATTGCGGCGCTGGTAGCCAACCTTACCTACATTATGGTGGTGAACGCCGAAACCTACCAAAACATGCCTTCCAACAACCACACCATAGCACGGGAAGCGAATTCCAAGCGCGGTAGCATTTCCACCTACGACGGCGTGGTGTTGGCCGAAAGCACCGACAACGGCGACGGCTCCTTCAGCCGCACATACCCCGCCGGCACCATGGCGGCGCATGTGGTGGGTTACTATTCCACCCAGTATGGCACAGCCGGCATAGAAGCGGCCTGCAACGACATCCTTAAAGGCCAGCGCAACTTCGCCACGTGGTCCGACGTGTTAGCTTCCGCCACCGGCACCACCGCCAGCGGCAACGACGTGACGCTTACCATCAATTCGAAGATCCAGCAGGCTGCCCAGGCTGCCCTGGAAGGCGAAACAGGCGCGTGCGTGGTCATAGACCCCTCAACCGGCGCCGTGTTGGCCTTGGCTTCCAGCCCCACCTACAACGCGGCGGACTTCGAAGCACTGTTGGACACTTCCACCAATGGCTCTTCCGGGTCTAGCATGTACAATCGCGCCACTTCGGCCCTGTACGCCCCGGGTTCCACCTTCAAGATGGTTTCCTTGGCGGCGGCGCTGGAAAACAACGTGGCGGACGAAAACTCCACCTTCGATTCCCCGGGCACTATGGAAATAGGCAACGCGGATGTGACCAACTTCGGCAAATACGACTACGGCACCATAACGCTTGCCCGCGCCACCGAGCTGTCTTCCAACACCGTGTATGGCCAACTGGGCGTCCAAATTGGTGCCCAAACCCTGGTGCGCACGGCCGAAGCCTTCATGTTCAACAAAAGCATTGACTTCGAACTGCCCGTGACCACCAGCTTGATGCCCGACCCGGCCGAAATGACCACATGGGAAACCGCGTGGGCCGCTGCCGGCGAACCCGTAGGCGAACACACCTCTCCCGCCGGTCCGCAGGCAAGCGTGCTGGAAATGGCCTTGGTGGGCTGCGCCATTGCCAACAACGGCACCCTGATGAAGCCTTACCTGCTGCAAAGCGTGCACAACGCACAAGGCGAACTGAGCTACACCGCTTCTGGCAGCGTGTTGGCCCGTCCCATCAGCCAATCCACTGCCGAACGCGTGCGCAAGGTTTTGGAAGGCGTGGTGAACAACGGCACCGGCACCGCTGTGGCCCTAAGCGGCGTGCAGATTGCCGGCAAGACCGGCACCGCCGAAAGCCCTGCTGGCGACGACAGCTGGTTTGTGGGCATGGCACCTTCCAACGGATCTACCGTGGTGGTTGCCCTGGCGCTGGAAAAAAGCGAAAACGCCGCAGGCAAGGCACGTTCCGTGTTTGAAACTGCGTTAACAGTTCAAGGAATTTTGTAGGATTTGGAAGAAATGGGGTATTCTGAATGGTACGAATTTATACTATGCATGAATGCCTTTCACATGTGACCAAAAGGAGCTAAATCGTGACCGGAAGCATGACAGGCAGGACTCTTGGCAACCGATATACCATCGAAGACCGCGTGGGCTTGGGTGGTATGGCCGAAGTGTACCGCGCCACCGATAACGTATTAGGCCGGCCCGTGGCGGTCAAGGTGATGCTGCCCCAATACGCGGAAGACGAAACCTTCACCAAGCGTTTCCGCCAAGAAGCAGCGTCGGCCGCCAACCTGCAAAGCCCCTACATTGTCAATATTTATGACTGGGGCCAAGACGGGGGCCAATACTACATTGTGATGGAATTCGTCCGCGGAGCCGATCTGAAGACCGGCGTTTCCCAACGCGGCGCCATCAACCAACGCAAGGTGGCAGAAATTGGTTCCCAGGTATGCCAAGCGCTTTCTGTGGCCCACAATCAAGACATCATCCACCGCGACATCAAGCCGCAAAACATCATGGTGCAGCCGGACGGCAACATCAAGGTGATGGACTTCGGCATTGCGCGCGCGAAGAACGCCGGGCTCACGCAGACATCTAGCGTGTTGGGCACCGCGCACTACATCAGCCCTGAACAGGCGCAAGGCAAAACGTTAGGCCCCTCCAGCGACATCTATTCGCTAGGCGTGGTCATGTATGAGGCCGCCACCGGCCAACTGCCCTTCGATGGCCCGGACGCCGTAAGCGTGGCCATGAAGCAAGTAAGCGAAGAGCCCGTGCCGCCGCGCGCCATCAACAACGAAATCGACCCGGCGCTAGAGGCCATCATCTTGAAGGCCATGGCGAAAGACCCGGCAAACCGCTTCACCACCGCACTTGACATGCGCCATGCGCTGAATGACTACCTGGCAGGACGCCCGGTGGCCGTGGGCAACACGTTCTCCAACGCCAGCACGCAGCTGATGGGCGGCGTGGCAGCACCTGTGGCCGTGGGCACGGCAACCCAGGTTATGCCCAGCATGCCCGCCACTGGCACCAGGCAGCCCGAAAGCAACGTGGTGTACAAAACCCCCACGGACAACCCGCCGAAGAAGAACAGCACCGGCCGCACGGTGGGCATAGTGGTGGCCATCATTGCCGCCATCGCCATCGTTGCCGCTGCGGCCCTGTTCATCTTCGGCCAAGGCGGTAACATCAGCGTGCCGGACGTGACCAACCGTTCGTTAGAGGAAGCCACCACGCTGCTGACCGACCAGAAGCTGAAGGTGGGCAGCGTCACCTATGCCAACAGCGACACCGTGGCCGAAGGAAAAGTCATCAGCCAAGACCCCACTTCCGGCACCCGCAAAGACGAAGGCAGCGCTGTGAACTTGGTGGTTTCTTCAGGCGTGGAACAAATTGTGGTGCCCGATTTGAAGAACATGACCGCTGCTGAAGCGCAAGCCGCGCTTTCCAAGCTGGGTCTGAAGTCGGTGGCCGGCAATGCCGACTACTCCGCCGACGTTGAGCAAGGCAGGATTATGAGCCAAAGCCCCGCCGCCAACGAAAAGGTTTCCAAGGGAACCACCGTGCAGTATTGCCTGTCGCTAGGCGTTGAAACCGTGACCGTTCCCAATGTGGTGAACTACGAACAGTCTCAGGCCATAAGCACGCTAGAAGCCGCAGGCTTCAAGGTGGAAGTGCAAACCGGCGAAAGCGAGCAGGTTGCTTCCGGCAACGTGTACAAGCAAGATCCCTCTTCCGGCAAGCTTGAAACCGGCAAGACGGTGACCATCTATGTGAGCACCGGGTCTAGCAGGATTGACATCCCTTACGTTATCGGCGACACCCTTTCGGTTGCCCGAGGCAAAATGTCCACGGCCGGCTTCATAGTCAGCGTTTCCGGCCCCGATGACGGCAACGCCGTGGTCATCAACCAAAGCGACACCGGCAAGGGCACCCAAGGCCAAAACATCTGGCTGACCACCCAAGGCGGCAACACCACCAACGGCAACACCAACACCGCAAGCGTGAACAGCGAAAGCGGCGGCGGCAACTAGCGCACCGCCCCCGCGAACAGCCCGAAGCAATTCCCCAGCCCCCGGACATGGTTTCCGGGGGCTGGTCTTTTGCAGGAGAGCCCATAAAAGCAACGAGCCCCCAAAGGGGGGCTCGGTTGGTTGCGGTGGCGGAGAGCTGGGGATTCGAACCCCAGATACTCTTTTGGAGTATACTCGCTTAGCAGGCGAGCACCTTCGGCCTCTCGGTCAGCTCTCCGCAAAAGGGGCCCTATCGGGTTCCCCGCACCCACAAGGTGCAGTTTGCTATGATACCCTGTGCGTTCGAAACTTGCAAGAACGTAAGCAGGAAGCGTTTTCGCAGCAGGGAAAGGCACATGCGGTTTTCCAAGGATCATACCAGGGTAATTATCAGCGTGTTCGCGGTGGTCATCATGGTGGCCGCTTGCGCATACATTGCACACACCTACTTCACGCTGCCCCAAAGCGCTACTTCGGCGGAACCGTACTTCCTTTCCAAGTCGAACACCCTGTTGCAAGTAGACACCAATGGGTCCATCCACGTGACCGAACAGCGCACGTATGTTATCAACGAAGACTGCGACCGCCTTACGTGGGACTTAGACAACATGGGCGAAAAGACCGACTTCACCATGCAGTCCGCCCGCCTGACGCTGCTTGACGGCGAAGGGCAGACCACCGAAGCCCTAGAGCTTTCGCGCGCGCCCTTCAACCCAACATGGCGGACCACCCAAGCCACGCCAAACTACCACGCCTATGCCGTTGACACCGACCAACACTGCTTTTACCTGTTCTACCCGCTGTCCACAGGACAGGTCACCGTTTCCATCGACTACACCTTAGACGAAGCGGTCACAGCGTACAGGGACGTTACCGAAGTGAACTGGTCGGTGGCGCCGGGAACCAGCACCGTCACCACCCAGGAAGCCATCACCACCGTGTTGCTGCCCACGCCCGCGGACGCCGACCAGGTGCAGCAAAACGTGTTCGCATGGAGCCACGGGCCCGAAACTTCTTCGGTGGAAGTAAGCGAAGACGGCGTGATCACCCATGCGGTAAGCAACGTGCAGGTGTGGCAATATTCCGACCTGCGCATATGCTTCCCTACTTCGTGGATGACCAACTTAAGCCCGCGTTTTGCCAGCCAGCACAGCAGCCAGCTGCATCTTTCCACCGCCCAAACCGAAGAAGCCGCCTGGGTTGACGCATGGCACCTGCGCAGCATAAACAACTACACATTCGATGCGTATTGCCTGGTGGCGTGCCTGATTGTGCTGCTGTTCAGCGTATGCATGTATGTGCGGCACGGGCGCGTGCGCCTGCCCCAGTTCCGGGGCGAATATTGGACACAGCCCGTGTTTTGCGACCGTGCGCTGCACCCGTCCACTGTGGGCCAAATCTGGCGCTGGAACCGAAAGAATCCCTTGGACCTGCACGCCGCCTTGAACTACTTGGTGGTGAAGGGTGCCGTGAGCGCTACGCGGAAAGAAGAAGGCATTGTGCTGAGCCGCGCCAACCTGCAAGAAGACCAGCTGAAGCCCATAGACCAAGCAACCCTTTCCTTCCTGTTCGACCAAGTGGCACAAGGCGAAACCAGCCTTTCGGCCGCACAGCTTGAAAACTGCAAGAACAACCAAGCCCAAGCGTATTCCCAAGCCGTCATGGACTGGTGCAACACCTTGAATGACCAGTTCGACCAAGACGCTTACCTGGAACCGGGCGGCCGCACGTGGCAGGTGCGCCTGCTGCTGTTGGCGCTGGTGACGGCCGCCGCAGGGCTGGGGCTGTTCTTCTTTTTGGGGCACGCCGTGGTGCTGGTGGGCTGCCTTGCCACTGCGGCCATGGTGGCGGTGCTGGCCAATTACGTGCCGCGCCGCACGCCCGTTGGCAACGAAATCGTAGCCAAGGCAAAGGCTTTGCGCACCTGGATCAAAAGCGAAAGCGCCGATGCGCCAGCCGTGGATGCGGCCCAACTTGCAGCCTTAATGCCGTATGCGTGCCTGTTCAACCTGAAAGCCGAAGGCCTCCGCAAGGCACACGCGCTACTAAGCGAACAATCCGGCTTGACTGCTGAAGATTTGGCGCCCCTTAACAGCGCGGAAACCGCCGGCGATCAAGATGCGTTATGGCAGTGCTGCTATGCCGTCGAACTGCTGAAACGCAACGCATAACCGCTAAGGACCCACCATGGAGCAACTCCCGAACATAGTACTGATAGGCATGCCCGGCGTAGGCAAATCCACCTTAGGCGTGGTGCTGGCGAAAATCATGAACTACCAGTTCGTGGACGCGGACCTGCTTATCCAGCAAGCCTGCGGGTCTACCTTGCAAACGGTCATAGACACCCAAGGCACGCAAGCCTTCATAGCCTTGGAAAGCAGCGTGCTGTGCGGCATACACCCCGAAACGCCCACCGTGATTGCCACGGGCGGCAGCGCCATCTATTCGCCTGCAGCCATGGATCACCTGCGCACCTTAGGTCCGGTGGTGTATTTGCAGGTTTCCTGCGAAGAACTGAAAACACGGCTGTTGGACTTCGAAGACCGAGGCGTGGTCATGCAGGAAGGCATAAGCTCCAACCTGGAGCAACTGTTCGCTGAACGCATGCCGCTGTATGAAACGTATGCCCAGGTAACCGTGAATGTTGAAGGGCTTTCTATAACCGCCGCCGCGCGCAAAGTTGCCGCCGCATTAAAAGGTGCCTGCGAACAGTAACCGTGGTAGAATAGCGAACGCTGCCCCCGTAGCTCAGGGGATAGAGCGTCGGTTTCCTAAACCGTGCGTCGGATGTTCGAATCATCTCGGGGGCACCATTTGTTTTCGCAAGCCTGGCCCTGTGCCAGGCTTTTTCGCGGCCTTAAGCGGCCGTTCGCGCGCGCGTCCTTCCCTTCGCAAAATATTTGCCATTTCCGCCAATCTGTTGGGTTTCTTCACATATACTTCACAAGTTGGTATGTACGCTGAAAGGGGTGTGTGCAAACTTGGCCGAACAGGCGGAGCCAGACCGGGTGGTTGACGCTACAAACAGCGGCGCCGACCAGCAAAAGGCAGAAGGGTGCTCCATCGTGGACGCCAAAAGCGACCAGGATGACGATCTTCAAAACCTTGACCAACCGCATCAGGTTCTGAAGAAACTGCTGGTAGCCCATGAAACATGGTTTGACGTTTCCAGGGATTATTCCTTTGGAGGCCATCTTTTTCCGGGCTATGCCGAGTTTCACTCTCATGGCGAGAAGTACGTTCTCGTCAAGAGCGCGAAACTGTGGGAAGTCGATGCTCATGAATACCTGTTCTTCGAAGTTGCCCGCACTCTTTCCGCAGACGAAGTGCGCACGTGGATTGCGTTTATGACCGAAGAAGCCTTGAAGAAGGTGCATCCGGAACCAAACCACATGACCAGCTATATTTCGCTGGTGCTAGTCGCCGAATCTGTGGATGCGCAAGCCGTGAAGCTTATCCGCAAGACCCGCTTCCACAAGGAATTCAAGCTGGGGGTTGAAGGATGGGCCGACCTGCGGTTGGCGGCTGTAAGCGTAAGTACCAAGCAAGTGTTTACCAACAATATGGGCAAAGACTTGGTGCCGCAGCTTGAAAGCGCACTGGGCTTGCCCGCAAAGAAGAAACTGTTTAGGAGGTAGTGCTTCATGAATGCTTTATTGCTTCTGCTGGTAGGTGCTGTAATCCTTATTTTGGGTTATATCTTCTATGGCGGTTGGCTGGCCAAGCAGTGGGGCGTGGACGATTCCCGTGAAACTCCTGCCCACAGCATGGAAGACGGCGTGGACTACGTTCCCGCGAAGCCGTACGTGGTCATCGGCCATCACTTTTCGTCCATCGCCGGCGCGGGTCCCATCAACGGCCCCATCCAGGCTGCCGTGTTTGGCTGGGTGCCCGTGTTTTTGTGGGTGCTCATCGGCGGCATCTTCTTCGGTGCCATGCACGACTTCGGTTCGCTGTTCGCTTCGCTGCGCCACAAGGGCCAAACGCTGGCTGCTGTGGTGGGCGAAAACATTGACGACTCCGCCAAGAAGCTGTTCTGCGTGTTCGCGTTCTTGACCTTGGTGCTGGTCGTGGCTGCATTCGCTTCTATCGTGGCTGGTACTTTCGCCGTGGCTGCGGTGCCCGATGATCCCGCCAAGGCCGCCAGCGTGACCGCCAGCAACCTGGCCAACAGCCGCACCGCCATGATTTCGGTGCTGTTCATTGTGGTGGCCGTCATTTGGGGCCTGCTCACCCGCGGCCGCAACATCCCGGGCGCGGTGAACATCATCGGCGCCATCGTGGTCATCATCGCAATCACCGCTATCGGCTACAACTTCCCGGTTATCCAGCTGGATTCCACCACGTGGATGATCATCATCGGCATCTACATTTTGGTGGCTTCGGTCACCCCCGTGTGGATTTTGCTGCAGCCGCGTGACTATCTGTCCAGCTACCTGCTGTACGGCATGATCATTTTGGCCGTTGTGGGCATTGTGGGCGCTTCCGTTACCGGATCTGCCGGCAATCTGGAAATTCCCGCCTTCACCAGCTTCGACGCCACCGCCGTGAAGAAGGAAGCCTTGGCGGCTTCCGGCAATGCTGCTTCCGCAGCTGCCACCGGCGGCCTGTTCCCGGCCCTGTTCGTGACCATCGCCTGCGGTGCCATTTCCGGCTTCCATTCCTTGGTGGCTTCCGGCACCACGTCCAAGCAGCTTGACAGGGAATCCCATGCGCAGCCCATCGCCTACGGCGGCATGCTGCTGGAATGCCTGCTGGCCATCATTTCGCTGTGCGCTGTGGCTTACGTGTACGGCAACTACATCAGCGGCGCGGCTGGTTACACCACCCCCACCGCCATCTTCGCCCAGGGTCTTTCCCAGATGATTGGCACCATCCCGGGGCTTAGCTCTGCCGACATCGTCAGCATTGCGTATTCGCTGCTGATCTTGGCCGTTTCCGCCTTCTGCCTGACTTCCTTGGACACCGCCACCCGCATTGGCCGCATGATGTTCCAGGAACTGTTCACCAAGGTGGGCGAAGATCCGCGCCAGATCACCGGCGTGCGCAAGGTGCTGGTGAACCCCTACGTGGCCACCGTGGTGACCGTGCTGCTGGGCGTTGGCTTGGGTATGACCGGCTACACCATCATCTGGCCGCTGTTCGGCGCTGCCAACCAGCTGCTGGCAGCCCTGGCGCTGTTGGCCGTGTGCGCATGGCTGGGCAATGCGGGCCGCAACAACAAGATGTTCTACATCCCCATGGTGTTCATGCTCATTGTCACGCTTACTTCGCTGGCGCAGACCGGCTGGGCAAAGATCCAGCTGTTCATGGGGCCCGCCGACGTGTTGGCCAAGCAGGCCGGCGGCGCGATGGGCGTTGCTGCTCAGCTGATCATTGCCATCCTGCTGTTCGTGCTGGCCATTGTGCTGGCCGTGAAGGGCGCCAAGATCATCTTCGGCGGCGGCAAGAAGAAAGAAGCCGCAGCCTAAGGTTTGCCTTTTCCCACGTGGTTGGTCCGCCGCGCTTCACCTTAGGGCGAACCAACCTGCTGCAAGCGTCCCGGGCTTCCCGGGACGCTTTTTTCGTTCAGAAGCCCTTAGACACGATGCGTGCCACCCACCCAGGGCGCAAGAGGTGACGATAGCGCAAACAGCATCGAAGGAATTGTGACTACCGCGTGAAATGAATCATTTGCCCCCCACGACTTTCAAACATGACTACAATGGAGTAATAAGCACTTTGCGAGGAGGCTCTCGTGAAACAAGGCTCTACCACCAAGCGTTGCAATACTTCAGGGTCCACCCAGCGTAAGGCCTTGACAGCCATTATCGTCGTTGTGCTGTTAGCCGCCATTGCTGGCATCGTCTGCTTTGCGCTTGTCCCCCACGATCAAGCCTCGCAATCTTCCCAAGACGCCGCCAACGTCACCTCCAACGAAGCCCCAAACAACACCTCCAACACGTCAAACTCATCAGCCTCTAACGCGACATCGAACACAAACTCCCCAACGTCAAACACAGCTGCCTCATCTAACAGCAAGCCTGCAAGCTACACAACAAGCTCTAGCAGCTCTTCTGCTTCAAACGGCGGCTCAGGTTCTAACAGCGAAGCGCCCCAGGCCAACACGGATCCTGCAGACAAGCCCTCAGACAACCCCTCCGATGACCCCGAAAAGCGCATAATCGAATACTTCCCGCACGAAAACGCCACGCGCGAAGACCTGCCCGGATACTACGAACTGACCGAAGAGGTCTTGGGCAAGACCTTAGCCGAAGGCGTACGCTTCAAGGTGTCTAAAGACCTGGTCATTGACGGCCGTACCACCGGCACCAACGGGTTTACCGCCAACAACAACGTCATCTACGTGGAACGCGGCGTGACGCTTACCGTTTACGGCGCCGATGGCGAATGGAGTAACGGCGGGCTTGCGGCCATTTTGCTGCCAGACGGGAAAAGTCTGTGCTTCACCGGTGAAGGCACCGTAAATTGCTACGGCGGCTCGGCCGGGAAGGGAAGCGACGGCGCAGCAGGAAAAAATGGGTTCCACAATGAAGTCGACCGCAATGGCAACTATTTCGGCGGACAAGGCGGGGACGGCGGCGGCGGCGGCGGCGGTGCCGGCGCGGGCATTGGCACCGACGGCGGACAAGGCGGTGGCGGCGGCAGCGGCGGGGCCAACGTCGGGGCTCCGCGGGCCTACGAAGACAAATATCAAAGCGATGGTTACGCTGGCAATTCGGGCGCTACTGGCACAAGCGGTGCGACCTGCGGATATCTGTATGTTGCTGGCGCCGTGTCTATCCACCTGTACGGCGGAAACAAGGGCCTTGGCGGCGCAGGTGGCGAAGCGGGCGTGAAAGATGTGAGCAGTTATGCCGGCCATAACTTCAACTCTGGCGGCGGCGGCGGGGCCGGCGGTTCCGCGGCACCCGGCTTTGGCTGCGGCGGCCCTGGCGGCGGCGGCGGGGCCGGCGGCGGAGGCGGAGGGATTGTGTGGAAACGCCACCGCCTCTTCAGCGACGACGAACAGGCGCCCATGGCCTCTGGCGGCGCAGGCGGTTTGGCCGTAGGCATAGACGCCGGGCGCAGCGCAGGCGGAGAAACAGGCAAAGGGGAAAGGTCTTCGGTAGGCCAATGGGACGGCGGCGAAGGCGGCACGAATGCCAGCCAGCAAGAGGCCCCCACCACCACGGTTTCGTCAGAGCGTTTCTGCGCGTTGAACACAAGCATCGTGGTTGCCTATGCATGGGGCACAAGCGGCAACGTAAGCGGGCCCACCTGGTACCGAGAAGAATCCCAGTTTGCCAATGCCTACAACAATGGCGCCTGGTACACGCAAAACCGCATCGAATACAACCAAGGCCAAACCGCCGACGGCACCACCGAAGTAAGCTTCTACACCATCGTGGGCTCCACGAAGACAAGCGCCGTGGCGGAAATTCTTTCGGATTCCAGCCTGTTCCCCCAAAGGGAAGGCTACACCTTCACAGGCTATGCCCTTAAAGTCGGAGAAGACACCGTTAAAGTCTACGACGCCACGACCGGCGAAATAGACTATGGCGCCCTTTACGACGCGGGCCTGTGCCAAGGGGCCGATGCCAGCCACGCGGGTATGTGGCAGGGATGGGGCACCCAGGCCTTCTTTGCCCAATGGGATTCAAACGGCATCAACACCTACACCATTGAGTACTGCGCCAACGGCGGCACCTTCGTGGACACCGAAACCGGCACGCTGCTTGGCGCCGACTACTACGACGACCCCGGTTACGCCTGCAATGTTGCCACGCCGCTTTGGGACAACTTCAGCATAGGCGCCTGCCAGATTATTGCCCCTGACGGCTACCAGCTGAGCGGCTGGGCTGCGCACATTGATGCTTCAGGCAACGCCATAGGCACGGTGTATGCCCCGGGCCGCGAAGTTACAAACTTGGGCAACCCTGGTGACACGGTGAAGATGTATGCCATCTGGGAAAAGGCCGCCAGCACCAGCAGCGCAAGCAGCGAAATAGACGCCTACGAAGACGAGATACCGCAGCCAGACGGCTGCGAAAGCGACGACAAAAGCGAAGATCTTTACGAGGCTGACACTGCCAAAGAAGAACTTGACGGCGCCACGCCCGAAGAGCCTTGCGTAGCAAACACGCCCGACCCTGACGCCTCCCCCAATCCCGACCTTGCGGACACAAACCAAACCCCCAACACGGCACAAGAACCGCCCTCAGACGAACAATCCACTCCCGAAAGCAATCCGGCCGCCTTGGCAATCACCGACTAGAAAGCTAACGCCATGACTACCACTTCGCATACCAGCAGCACCCCTGGCCCAAGCAATCCGCACGAAAAGGCCTTGGGCAGGCCCATAAGCCGGCGCGTGTTCCTTTCGGCAACAGCAGTAGTAGGAGCACTCACCTTCAAAGGCAGCCTGTTCAATGGCAAGCTGGAAGCCTGGGCAGACGAAAGCAACGAAGTGCATTTCGTTATCTATATGCTAAGCAAGTACGAAGTGCCCATCATGGCCTACGATGTGTCTGGCGCAAGCCCGGTGCCCTTGGAAGGCGTGCAGGTGACCGTCTATTCCTACTATACCGACACCAGCCTGACCGTCACCACCGACAAAGACGGCTTTGCCCCTGTGAACGTCAAAAGCCTGTCCTTCGAAAAGGACGACGACACGGCTTCGTACTATAACTTCTGGGGCACGGTGGCTGCAGAAAAAGACGGTTGGCGCCAGTTCTATATGGGCGGCTGCTGGATAGAAGGCGGCACGCCCACCAACGAAGACGGCACCAGGCCCAACGTCATCAATGTACCCACCCAGCCCTCTACCGATGGCCTACCCTATCTGCGCGCCTTCACCCTTGACGACGCCGATATCCAATACACCCAAGGCAACGAGGCTCCCATCTGGGCCGGCAATACAGAAAACCAAGTGTTCGAAGCGCAGGTGGCCACGCGGCAGGCTGGTGCAACAGCAGCAGTAAACCTGCTGGTCAACGGCGCGGTGGTTAACTCCGCGTCTGCCAGCGCCGCCAGCACCGACCCCTACCTTGCAACCGTGCAGTTTGCCGACACCTGGCTGGCCAAGTTGAACGTGGGCGACACCATAGGCCTGCAGTTCAGCGTGAATGGCGGCACCCTGTACGAATTCACCTCGCCGCTTGAATGCGTGGATGCCTTGCTGATTTCTGAAGACGGCCAGCAGAACAACATCATGACCTCTGTTGGCGAACAGCCCAACTCTGACACCGAAGACAAATACGCCATTATGCCCCCATGGATGAATCGCGAAGACGACAGCATGTATCTGTGCTTCCCCATGATCCCCTTCCAGATTTTCTTCGATGCCAAGGGCAATTTCGGCGTCAGCGCAGACCTCTTGCAGGTGAACTTCATGAAAGAGCGCGACGGCAAAGATTTGCTGGAGGGGAAAAAGCGCGTCTCCCACTTCTTCGGCAAGTGGGGCGTAAAAGGCTGGGATTCCTACAAAAACCAGTGCAAGCAAAACATCCAGAATTACGAAGAAGCCTACAACATGGAGGATTTCCCCAACGAGCAATACGGCGGCTACAGCCACTTGTCGACGTATTACAACTTGGCGTTTTCCTTAAGCCTGTTGGGGTATGGCACTACGAAAATAGGCGCCGAAACCGGGACCTTGTACACCGAAGCCGACTTGGCGCTTGGCGCAAACTTCAGCACTTCTCTGGCCTTCACCCAAGAGATTGTAATTGACGGCCTGCCCTTCTTCTGGACCTTCGACATCAGCTTCTTCATCAGACTTAAGCTGGCCTTCGGCATCGCGTTCGAAAACGCCTTCGAAAACGTGGTGTGGGGCGACCACCAACCCGGCGGATTGGATCATTGGCCCTATGCCGTGGTGGTGCTTCGATTTGAGGTGGGCCTGACCCTGGGCGCCGGCGTGGCGGGCGTGGTTTCCGCGGCCATCCGCGGGTACGGCTACATTCAAAGCGAATTCACCTTCGGCAACCCGCAAGACTTTGAGTTTTATCCTGGCATCGACATCAAAATGGGCTGCGGCGTGCAGATTATCGCGCAGTTTTTGTTCTTCAAGAAGACCGTCACGGTGGCCAAGCTCGACGACATTCATTTCTATTCCAATGACCCCGACGACGACAGCTTGCTTGGCGGTGCAAAGGGCGAAAATCTGAACGGCCTGGCCCTAGACGATATGACCCCTGTGTCTGACTCTAACTTGGCAGGCTGCGCCGAGTTCACAGGCACTTGGGTCCATACGGGCTCTGGCGCGCACACGCCCGTGTTTGTTGGCATAAACCCCCGAAAGACAGGCGATGTTTCCATTGCGGGCGTGCGCAACCCCTATGCCCGGTGCGAAATCGAGGGCGAAGATGCCGACCCCGACTACAACCCCATCAATGGCCTGGTGCCTTCGGTGGAAGAGCTGCTGTGGGAAGGCTGCTACAGCAACCCGCGCATGCGCATTGTGCATACCGACACCGCAGACACATCTAGCAGCTTCGCCAACGACCGCTGTTTTTTGGTGCGCTTGGCCGTAGTAGACGTCGAAGTGCCCGGCACCGTCGAAAGCTTTGCCAGCCAGGCCTTCTGGCGCCATACAGCCGATGCAGACAGCGAGGGCAACTTGGTGCATCGCGCCGAAAAGCTAAGCTTCGATGGCAAGCTGGGTGTGCATTCCTACGAAGGCAACAAGCGCGTTATTCCTTCGCCCGAAGTTCTGACCGTACCGCGCGGCAGCGCGCAGCTGGTAACCGACGACAACCCCCAAACCGTGCAGCGTACCCGCCTTGTCATAAGCGAATGGAACCACCAAGAAATGACCTGGGGCAACCCGAACGTGCTCGACTTCACCGTGGAAGGCGAAGTGTTCGAAAGCGACCGCGTGAACAGCTTTGATGTGGACTTCGACGTGGAAGTGAACAACGGCACCTTGCTGCTTGCCATCACCAGCGCCACACGCCCCATGGGCGAAGCCGACGAGCATCCCGCCGAATACGAAAAGCGCGAATACGTTTCCATAGTGCGCTGGGATCCAGACACGTTAGCGCCCATCGCCACCGGATCAACCCATTCCAGCAACATTGCCGGCAAGGGCCTGTTCCATCCGCGCATCATGATGCAGTACTTCGACGCCGGTGACGGGTCAGAAAACCTGCGCTGCCTGCTGTACAGCTACATGTGCGAATACAACGACAATGGCGACAGGAGCAATACCAGCCTCGCCGTAACGGTGTTCGACGAAATGGCGGCAACAGAGGGCGGCAGCATGGGCGACCACTGCATTGCCCCGCCCACACCCATCCTGTCCACCAGCGCGTATCATTTGAACGCCGATGCCGTGGCCACGGGCACCTTCGAAGTTGCCTGCCCCGACCGCAACATGAAAGTTCCCAACACCGAAAACAACCGCAACCAGTCTGTTGCCGTGCTCAGTTGGTCGCGCCCGAAGAGCCCCGACATGAATGCTCTAAGCTTCGTTGTTTCGCAGACCTTCAGCATGGTGGCCGACACGTCCGGTTCTGTCACCAAGTGGAAGCCTGACGTGCAGACGCACAGCGAAATACTGCTTTCAGGCGTTCCCGATGTGGTGAAGCTGACGTCGCTCGACCAGCAGGGCCTGTTCAGTTACGCCGACACCACGCAGACTTCCGACACCAAGCCTTTGCGCATGGTGCTCTTCGACAAAGAAAGCCTGCAGCTTTCCAGCGTGGAGGACACCGGAAAAACCGACAAGATCAGGTACTTCAGCTCTTTCAACGGGCGGCGCCTGTACACCGTGCGCGTGATGGAGGGCGAAGGCCCGGGCTTGACCGACCATGCCAAGGAGCTGCTGAAAGACCAAAGCACCAATCTGCACGCCGCCGAAGGCCCCTACAACAGCCCTTCGGCCGCCTACAAAAGCGAAGCAGACTACGATGGTTCGCCAGTGCAGCTGTACCAGCTGCTTGAGGCGCGCTGGGTGGACGAACTGCAGACCTACTACGACTTCTACCCCATCGCGCAGCTTTCGCACGTGCCGGACAACATTGACGTTGTGGCAACCAACGACACGCGCACTGACTTCACCTTTGCCTACATTACCAACATTGATGAGAACAAAGCTGACCTGTACCAGGTGGCGGTGCCGAAGATTATGGCTGCCACCTGCTCAAACGTCAATCCTGTTTCGCCCTTTGCGGCACCTGGCGACACCTGCTGGTACACCATCGACGTTACCAACGTGGGCAATGCCCCCATCACGTTGCTGAAAATGGGCGCCTACGATGCCAACGAACATCTGATAGAGGAAAGAACTTACGATGACTTGAGCCCCTACGTGCAATTTAGCTGCGATAACGTACAGGCTTCCTTCGACGAGGAAGGCAGGCTTATCACCGACGAAAATGGCTTTGCCGAAACCACCGTCAACGAAGACGCGCGCGACACCGCAGGCATCCTGTGGCCGGGCAAATGCCGCACCTACAAGTTTGGCTTCACCGTGCCGTCCGGTTTTGAAGGCGACACCCAGTTTGGCGTGCGTGTAGAGGCCTGCGAAGACCACATGGACGACCCCACGGTTGAACGCACAGCAGCCTTCCGCGAGCTGACCAGCGTGGCAGAAGGCACCATCCCGGTAATCACGCCCGCCAGCTACGTGAGCCCCGCAACCCGCAACGCCGATTTCGCGACTGCGAGCAGCGAAGCTTCGGCCCGCCTTATGTCTGAGGTTGAAACGGGAAATCGCGCCATCATTGACCCCGGCAAACACCGCTTCACCATTACGTCTGTGATTGACAGTGTGATAGGCAGCCAAGAGGTGACCACCGCCAACTACTCCAGCAGCTCAGCCGGCACCAACACCAACTCCGGCGGGACAAATTCGTCAAGCGGCGTAAAGACTGGGGATGACCTGCGGATGTCCATGAAAGCCGCCGCCTTAGCCGCCTTGGCTGGGGCCACTGCCGCCGGCGTTGCTGCCTACGAAAAGCGTCGCGCCGAAAACGAAGGACGCACAGAGGAGTAGCTTGTTCGCTATGCGCCCCCTGCCAGGGCGCGCATAGCGAACAGTCGAGCAATCCGGCGGGGCGCTTCGGCTAAAGCGGCGCTTCCTAGATGCGAACCAACGTGCGAACGTTGGATTTGTTCCTTGTGTTCTTATTCTGGTTCGTCCCCTTTCATCCCTTTTCACCTTGCCTTGCGCTAGTATTTCAGGTGAAAGGGAGGCTGTTATGGCACGTTACGAAAACACTCTGAAAGCTGAAGACGTTGCTGCCGTTTTGGGCATCGGCCGCAATGCAGTGTACGACCTGGCGAAACGCGGCGAATTGAAGTCGTATCGCATGGGGCGCAAGCTGCTGTTCACCCTTGCAGACGTGGAAGAATACTTTCGTGCGTGTAGCGGGAAAGATGCGGAGGCTTCGGCGACAGAGGTGCCGTCCGAAGGCGCTGCGGGCACCGAAGCCGACCTTGCCGCCGCGCTGGATGCCTTTTCCCCTGCGGGAACACCTCTGCGTGTTGCCGGTGTGGGCACGGCGTGCAGCGCCCTTGTGAGCGCCTTGCACCAGCAGGGCTTGCTCGCTGTGCAGAAGCCTGTTTGCGACTACGCAGCGCTGGGCAACTTGTACGCAGGCACCGCAGATGCCGCGGTGGTAACCCTGTACGACCATCGCACCAACACCTGCAACGTGCCCTTCGTGCAACGCATGGCGCCAGGGCAGCCAGTGGTTGTGTTCAACCTGGTCACGCAACGAGTGGGCTTCGTCGTGAAAACAGGCAACCCCAAGCAGCTGATAAGCTGGAGCAAGCTGTTTCGTCACAACGTTCGCTTGGTGAATCAGGCGAAAGGCACTGCGGAGCGCATTCTGCTTGATGGAAAGGCCCTTGCGCTTGAAGGCATTGCGCGCACCGTTGAAGGTTACGACTTTGAAGCCATTTCGCCTTATGAGGCCGCCCTGCGCGTTTCGCAAGGCATTGCGGACGTGTGCGTGGCAACCGAAGCCGACGCAGCCGCTGTGGCGGGCGTTCAGTTCGTGCCACTGCAAACCGTGGTCAGCAGCCTGGTGGTGCGCAAGGCGCCCGAAACCAAAGACGCACTGCGGCAGCTGAAGGATTTGCTGGCGCGCCCGAAGGTCAAGAAGGCATTCACCAGCGCCTTCCCCTGCGACGCGTCGAACCTAGGCGCCATAACCTACGAATGCTAACGGGAGAATCTGGCTGATTCCCCTGCGCAGCTTCGTGTTATGCTGGCAGCACGCATTCGACGAAAGGACACCATGCAAGACATTGCCTTGCCCCTGCAGGATTTCCTGAACTCCATGGATGAAGACACCGCCAAGGCGCACTTCGTTCGTCGGCTGCATGCCGCCTTTGCCCAGGCCATTGTGGACGTGTACGGGCTAAAGGCTGCTGCGCTGGTGCTGCGGCACGTGCAGGGCGTGTACGTAATGGACGAAGAAGGTCAATTCCCCGGCAACGCAAAACCGCCTAAGCTGCTGCGCATCTACACCGACGACCCCACCATTCGTGCCGACCTTGACGCGCGTCAGGAATTCATCAAGATGAACCTGGCCAAGCAGGGTTTTCGCGCCGACAAAGTGAAGCTGTACGCATCCACCTTCGGCATGAAGGAGCGCCAGCCCTTCGCCGATGTGCTGCAGCGCCTGGCGTCCGGCGAAACACCGGCCCCCGCCGCGCCAGACACCGAAGACGCCTACGCCGAAGCCGACGAAGAGAATATGCGCAAGCTGCTGCAAGTACTGAAAGTGGGCCTATGCCAGGTATACGGCGAACAAGCCGACGACGTGGTGAAATCCATCAACGCCGCGTACGTGCGCAAGCAGGGCAAACACACTTACGGCGTATGGATATACGTGCCCACCGAAACCCTGCGCGCTTCCCTGGAAAACCACGCGGAGGCCCTGTGCGCCCACTTGCGTGACCTGGGCGTGCCCGCAACCACAGTCACCGTGGCGCTGGCGAAGCCCCGCATGCAAGGCAAACAAGCCTTCCCCGCGCTGGCGGCCGCGCAGGTAATCTAGACAGCAAGCGGCCGGACCCCTTGTTGCAGGGAGACTGGCAGCAAAAAGCGGGCTGTGAATGAATCGGGCGGACGCGGGAAAGCAAAAAGCTAATCGTGAACGAATTGCCTTGCCGGGCGTGGGACGCAGGGTCGTAAAACGCC
This sequence comes from Coriobacteriia bacterium, assembly GCA_030523425.1. Taxonomy (GTDB): domain Bacteria; phylum Actinomycetota; class Coriobacteriia; order Coriobacteriales; family Eggerthellaceae; genus JAUNIP01. The sequence goes on along the minus strand of JAUNIP010000002.1, from coordinate 7,273 downwards.
GGTCGTGAACGAACAAACGCCCTCTTGGAGCCCTTTTGGGGGCAAGGCGCTGGATCGATTCGTTCATAACTGGCTTTTTACGTTTTTGGCAAGCGCCGATTCGTTCACAGCTGGCTTTTTACGACCCCGACAGTGCCCGTCGCCCCGCCGCGGGCGCGTTTGTTCGTTCACGGCCGGCTTTTTGCTTCGGGGCCTCCTTTTCAGGAACGCCGGGCGACCTTGGTCCGGGCGCAGTAGGTCGTTGGACTGGTCGGGGGCGCTTGTGTGCGATGCTTTCGGTCTGATCTTCGCCTGATGCGGGCGCAGGTTAGTCGTCGCTGTGACGGGCTTTTTCGTATTCTTGCTTGAATTCTGAGAACATGGTGGAGGCTTTGCCTAGTTGCTTGCCCGCGGCGAACAGGCCTTTTTCGGTGGCCTCGCCGGCTTGCTGCTTTAGTTCGTCCACCTTGGGTTGCGCTTGCGCCTTCACCACGCGCACCTTGTGGGTGGCCTTCGCGGTGGCACGTCCGGCCTTTTCGGCCACGCCGCCCGTAGAGGCCACGGTCTTCACCGCATCGTCCACCAATATGGCGCCGGTGAACATCTCTTCGTCTGCGCGCAATTCTTCGCTTGTGCGCGCGGCTTCCTGCCCCAGCCCGCGCTTGAAGCCGCGAATCATGTCCGCGGGTATTTCGCGCGTGCCCAACAGCGTGTTGGCGGTGGCCCCGGCGTCCGCCGTCACGGAAAGCACCTGGCCCGTTTCGCCGTCAACCGTTATAAGCCCCGTGTGCCCCACGCAGGTGCCATCCTGCGTGCACAGCGGCATGTTCCACCACAGCACGCACTGGTCGAAGTCTACCTGCAGGTGCTTGCAGGCCGCGGCGTCGGTGGCAGCCTGAACGTCGGCAATAACCAGCTGGCCTTCCTCCATATGCAGCGCGCCCAAGCGCACAAACAAATCCTTGCGATGAAACATCAAGGCGGCATCGGGCCGCTTCACCAGCACGCCTACCAGCCGCCGCTCCGTGGGGTGAAACACGAAGTTGTGAACCTTGCCCACCTTCTGCAAGCCCTTCTTGCCCTGCTTGTACACACGTTGGCCGTACAAATCTTTGGTGGTTACCGCCCCGGGAAGTCCAGTCCCCTGTTGCGCCATAGCACATCTCCTTCGGCCCGCGAACGCACGCGTTGCAAGGCCTGCATAACAATACGGCGCCAGCCTAAGGCCAGCGCCGCACAAAAACCAACCTAGGAAGCTTTATTCGGCAGGAGCAGCTTCGGGAGCAGCTTCGGCCGCTTCGGCCACGGCGTCAGTTGCAGCCTCAACCACGTCGCTGATGGCCTCGACCACCGGCTCAGTCACATCTGCAACCTTTTCCTCAACAGCCGCGCGGGACTCTTCGGCGTTTTGCACCACCTGGTCGGCAATGCGCTGACGGGCGGCTTCGATCTTTTCACGCAGCTCGTCTTCGCCCGACTTGCCGGCCTTCAGATCGGCAATTTTTTCTTCCACCGTTCCCTTGGCTTCCTGGGCAAAGTTCGCGGCGGATTCCTTCACGTCCTGATACACCTGCTGCGGGCTTTGACCGGCCACACCAGCAAGGCTGTCCTTCACGTTTTCCACCTGGTCCATCACATATTCGCGATTTTCAGCGCCTGTGCGGGGGGTAAAAGCCATGGCCGCGCAAGCGCCCACCAAGCCACCAACAATAAACGGTACGAATCTGCCCATTGTTACCTCCTTTTTGAAGAAGTTCTATCTTTGGTAAGTAGCATTAGAAAGCATTATAGCGCTTCTACCACACAGGACCACGCTGGATGGCTTGTTCCACCAATTCATTCAAAACTGCGGGAAGGCTAAGGCCGGCAGCTTGGCATGCCATGGGGAACAAACTGGTGCGCGTCATGCCGGGCGAAACGTTGGTTTCCAGCACGCGCGCCTGGGCGCCGTCCCACACCAAGTCTATGCGGGCCAAGTCGCGCAGCTCGTAGGCCCTATACACCTCCAGCACCGCACGCTCAATTTCGGCGCGGATGGCTTGCGCCTGGTCTTCGTCAGGCGAAAGCGACGAATTGCGCACGGGGGCGTAGTAGTCAACCAAGTCGGAATTCCAACGGGCGTCTTCGTTGAACCAACCCTGCTTGGGCACAATCTCCACCGGCGGCAGCGCATAGGCATCCCAGCCTTCGCCTAGCACCGAAACGGCCATTTCCACGCCGTCTATCCACTGCTCAATGACCACGTGGTTGTCGAAGGACAGCGCGTCCAACATGGCTTCGCCCAATTCTTCTTGGCTTTCCACCTTGTGCACGCCCATGGCAGAGCCGCCGTGGGCCGGCTTCACCGCCACGGGGAAGCCGCCGTACACGCGCTCCTGCACCAAGTCTAAGGCCGTAGCGGCGCCCATGCTCTTGAAGCAGTCCCGCGCCACGCAGATGCCTTGGGGCCACGAAGCTATCGGGGCTTCGCCCGCGGCCTTACGGTAGGAAGCCATGGTGGTGTGCAGGCTGTCTTTGTTCCACGTGCTGCGGCACACCGGGGCGGCCGACCCAACGTAGGGAATGCCCACGAATTCCATCAGCGACTGCATGGCGCCGTCTTCGCCGTGTTTGCCATGAAGCGCAATGTAGGCCGCATCGGGGCGTTCGCTGCGCAGCGTGGGCACCAAGTCTTTGGTGGTGTCTAACGGCAGCACCTTGTGCCCCGCTTCTTCCAGCGCCTGGCACACGTTCTTGCCCGACTTCAGGGAAAATTCGCGCTCAAACGACGTGCCGCCCATGATGACTGCCACTTTGTAACCCATGTTGTACTCCTAACTTCCCAAGCAGGCGAAGCGTGCCGCCCGCCGTTAGTCTTCCTTGATGGCGCCGGCCTCTATGAAGGCCCTATACAGTTCCAGCCGGTCGTTAATCACGCCTGCCAGGCGTTTGATGGCTTCGTCTAGTTTGTCCGGGTCTTCGAAGCAAAACGCTATGCGCATGCAGTTCTTGCCCCGCTTGCCGTCGGGGAAACAGCCACTGCCCGGCACGTACGTCACGCCGGCTTTCAGGGCCTCCGAAAGCATGGAATCGGTGTCCACGTAACCGGGAAGCGTCACCCAGATGAAGAAGCCGCCTTCCGGGCGGGTCCACGAAGCTTCGGCCGGGAAGTACTTGTCCAGCGCTTCCAGCATGGCGTTGCGGCGCACGCCGTAGGTGTTGATGAAGTCCTGCAGCGTGCTTTCCCACGGGCAGTCGCGGAAGTAGCGTTCCACCACCACCTGGTCAAACGAGCTGCCGCACAAGTCGGCCCCTTGCTTTACCAAGTTGATGCGCGCCAGCACCGTGCGCGGCGCAATAATCCAGCCAATACGCAGGCCAGGCGCGAAAATCTTGGAGATGGTGCCCAAGTAGATGACATCGGGGTCTAACACCTTCAGCGGAATCATGTGCCCGCCTTCGTAGCGCAAGCGCCCATACGGGTCGTCCTCTATCACGTAGAAGTTGTATTCGTGGGACAGCTCTATCAGGCGCCGGCGGCGTTCGGGCGTCATGGTCACGCCGCCCGGGTTCTGGAAGTTCGGGATGGTGTAGAGGTACTTCAGCTTCGGGTTGTTCTTGCCTATGCGCTGCAGTTCTTCTTCCAGCAGGTCCATGCGCATGCCGTCGTCGTCAAAGGGAATGCAGCGGATGTCGGGTTCGTAGGCGCTGAACGCCTGCAGGGCGCCCAGATACGTGGGGCCTTCGGTCAGGATGATGTCGCCGGGATCTATGAAGGTCTTCGCTATAAGGTCTAGGGCCTGTTGGGCGCCCGACGTAAGCATCACGTCGTCCGGCTTGCAGCGAATTCCCAGGTCGCGGGCCAGCTCGCACACCACTTCGCGCGTTTCCACACGGCCGTCGGTGCCGCCGTATTGCATGGCCACCGCTTGGTCGGCGGCGAAGGTGGAAGCAACCGCCTTGGCAATAGATTCCGAAGGAAGCAGGGAAACGTCTGGCATGCCACCTGAAAGAGAAATGATGTCTTCGCTGGTGGCGGCCGCAAACAGGTTGCGCACGGCGCTGGCGCGCATGCCCTTTACGCGGCTTGCAATCTTAGAACCCGTGGTATCGAACGTTAAATGAGCAGATGACATAATTTTTCAGCCTATCAGTTGCCTTTCGGATTTCCGCAGAAATACTCACGCTACCCTAGCATGATTGCATTCAGATAGGTTACAGATTCATTAAAACAGCGCAACGCAACCAAGTCATCAGCGTAGTTCACCTGGATGCGTGCTAGGCCCTGGGACTGGTCCACCCATTGGGTGTTGCCCACAAACAGCGTTTCGCGAAAGCGGCCTTGCGCATGGGCGCGCACCTGCGCATCAATGGTAAGGTGCTCCAGCAAGTGCGGCGTGGACGTGTGGTCCATCACGGCGCCGAACAGCGGGCCTTCGGCGTTCACGCACGAATGCTGGGGCAGGCGGGGGAAATCTTGCAGCACGCGCTGCATAAGCTGGGGGCTTGTGCGTTGCTGTGCGGCGGGAACCTTCACCACGAAGCTGATGCGCTGCCGGTCAACCGTTATGTGCGTGGTGGTTATCACGACACCTTGACCAACACTATGCCCGCTTCGCCGCTTAGGGGGTCGGATGCGATGTCTTGGGTGGAATTCCAGAAGTCGGCCCACATCCATTGCAGGTCGGCCCACAGGGTGGCGTCCCACGCGCAGTCGGCGCCGTCTATGATGGCAACGGTGGTGCGGTCGCGGCTGAAGCGGTAGTGGTTTTGGCCCTGCGCGCCCAAGAAGGTAGACGTGATGGTTTTCGCCGTGGTGTCCAACTGATAGTCGAACTGCGCTTCGCCTGCCAGGTCAATCTGTGAGTCGGTTATGGTTATGGGGGTTTGCGCGCCTTGCAGCACCCACGTGCCTTGCAAGTCGGCGGCGTCTTGCGGGAACACCCAGCGCACGCAGGCGAACGCGCCGCACACCGCCGCGGCCAGCAAGGCCAGCACCAGCAGGACTATAAGCACCACAAACGCGGGACCTTTCTTGCGCTTGTCCGCCACGCTTTTGCGGGCGGGGCCGGGTGTGGCGGGGATGTCCGGGTTGGCGGGGGCGTCATCGGGCGCGAGGGCTGTGGGAGTTGCGGGGGTGGCTCCATCCCGGGGTAGATTCCTCGACTCCGCGGGACCTGAAGGTCCCGCTCCGTTTGGAATGACATTGTTGGCAGGGGTTTGCGCGTCTGGTTGGGGTTGCACGTTCGCAACGCTTTCGCCGCCTGCGGGCGGCACGGTTGCTTGGGCGCGGCGCTTGTTGGCCACGCTGGGGCGCGGCTTTTCCTTCCCGCCGGCCGAAACGTGCAGTTCGGGCACAGCGCCCGGTTGCGACACGGGAGTGCCCGGCTGCGGCTGCGCGGCCTCAAACGGCGCAGGCGCCCCTGCAGGAGCGCCCGGCATTTCGTTGTTGGGGGTTTGGTCCACCGAAGGTCAGCCTAGATGTTGCGCCCGTCGGCGTTTTCGGCGGTGATATATTCCACGCCGCCCATGTAAGGCACCAACACGTCGGGCACCTTGATGGAGCCGTCGGCCTGCTGGTAGTTTTCGATGACCGCGGCCATGGTGCGGCCTACCGCCAAGCCCGAACCGTTCAGCGTGTGCGCATACCGCGTACCCTTGAAGTTTTCGGGGTCGCGGTAGCGAATGTTGGCGCGGCGCGCCTGGAAATCCCAGCAGTCGCTGCAGCTGGAAATTTCCTTGTAGGCGTTGTAGCAGGGCAACCACACTTCCAGGTCATAGGTCTTGCAGCTGGAAAAGCCAATGTCGCCCGTGCACAGGCTGATCACACGGTACGGCAGGCCCAACTGCTGCAGAATGTATTCGGCGTCTTCCACCATGGCTTCCAGGTCGGCCTGGCTTTCTTCGGCCTTGGAAAACTTCACCATTTCCACCTTGGAAAACTGGTGCACGCGGATGATGCCGCGCGTGTCGCGACCGGCGGCGCCCGCTTCGGAACGGAAGCACGGCGTGAAGGCGCAATACTTCAGCGGCAAGTCGGCCGCGTCCAGAATTTCGTCGCGATGCAGGTTGGTAAGCTGCACTTCCGCGGTGGGGATAAGATACAGGCCTTCAGTGGTCTTGAACAGGTCCTCTTCGAACTTGGGCAGCTGGCCGGTGCCCGTCATGGTTTCCTTGTTGGCAAGGGCCGGCAGCCAATGTTCCTTGTACCCGCGGGAAGCGTGGGTGTTGGCCATGAAGTTGATGAGCGCGCGTTCCAGGCGAGCACCCAGGCCGCCCAACACGTAAAAGCGGCTGTGCGCCAGCTTCACGCCGCGCTCGGAATCTATGATGCCCAGTTCAGGACCCAAATCCCAGTGAGCCTTGGGCTCGAAGTCGAATTCGCGCGGAGTGCCCCAGCGGCGCACTTCGGGATTGTCGTTTTCGTCTTTGCCCACCGGCGTGGTTTCGTGCGGAATGTTCGGCGTGCTCATAAGCACTTCGTTGATGGCGTCTTCGGCGGCGGCGCGACGGGCGCTGGCGGCTTCCAACTGCTCGTTCACCACGCGCACGCGTTCCTTGGCTGCTTCGGCTTCGTCCTTGCGGCCTTCCTTCATCATGGCGCCAATGGACTTGCTGGCAGCATTGCGTTCCTGCTGCAGAGATTCTTCTTCGGAAATGGCCGCGCGACGCTCTTCGTCTAGCTGCGAAAACCGTTCGGCGTCCCACTTCGCGTTGCGATTTTGCATGGCCTGGGCAACCGCTTCTTGGTTGTCTCGCACGAATTTGATGTCTAGCATGGGGCGCTCTCCTTTGGTTTTGAAACTTTCTGCCCGAAGGCCGTTGCGCTTGGGGCTGCACGAATGCACTATAGTATACTACCCAACACACTCATATACCGCGCAACGCAGGGCAGAAGGCGTTGCGTGCAGCACACAGAAAGAGCACGTTATGGACTTCGGGCAGATTTACCACTTCTTGTTTGAGACCTTCGCCGGCATAGGTGTGCTGGTAGGCGTCATTTTGGTGCTCTCTGTTATTGCTTGCGTCATCTGGGAAGTGCGCACGCGCAAAACCTTCCAAGACCGCGGCCCCGCCGAAGACGAATGGGCCCTGTTCGACGACGAAGAAGAATAGCGCTTGGCACGTGTCACCTGGACCGGAGCCGCGCAGCGGCGGAGTAGAGAGGCCTAGATCGAAGCGTGGACCGCTTGCATTGGGCGCATGAGGCGGAATGCAGGCGCTGCGCTGGGGCTATAGGGCAAAGAAAAGGAAGTGCCTTGCTTTGGGGCTTGGACCCCCGCGTTCGCGGCGCGGGGGTTTGCCGGCCGCTGGG
>JAUNIP010000083.1 GCA_030523425.1 Coriobacteriia bacterium | reverse complement strand
CACCGTGAACGGGCAGGTGGAGCGCACCGTCACGCAGACGGTGACCCCGGGCGCCCAGGGGTGGACCTACACGTTCTATAACCTGGACAAGACCGACGGCCAGGGCAACACCATCGAGTACGCGGTGTCCGAGAAGCCCGTGCCGCAGTTCACCACAACGGTTCAGGGCGGCACCATCACCAACACGTACGCGCCGGAGAAGACGCAGGTGAGCGGCACGAAGACGTGGGTTGGCGTGAACGCCGCTGACGCGCTGCCGGCCAGCATCACCGTGAACTTGACGGGCAAGCTGGCGGACGGCACCCAGGTGCGCACGGGCACCCAGACGGTGACGCCTGCCGCCGACGGCACGTGGGCCTATTCCTTCGCCGACCTGGACGCCTACACGGCCGACAATCAGGCCATCACCTACACCCTGACCGAGGACGTGCCGGCGCAGTTCACCTCCAGCGTGAACGGCTATGACTTCACGAACACCTATGACCCCGAAAAGACTTCCGTGCGGGGCGCGAAGGTGTGGACCGGCGTGGGCGACGGCGCTGCGCTGCCTTCGCAGATTACCGTGAACCTGGCGGGCGCCACGCCCGACGGCACCGTGGTGCGCACCGATTCGCAGGTGGTGCAGGCCGCAACCGACGGCACCTGGGCCTACCTGTTCGATAACCTGGACGCCTACACGGCCGACAACCAGGCCATCACTTACACCGTGACCGAGGATCCGATCCCCGGCTACGAGACGTCCATTGTTGAGGGTGACATCACCAACACCTACACGGGCGGCGCGTCGCAGCAGCTGACCGTGACCAAGACCTGGGCCGACGCTTCCAACCAAGACGGCATGCGCCCCGCAACCGTGCGCTTCACCGTGAAGAACGGCAGCGCCGTGATGGCTTCTGCGGACGTGACGGGCGATTCCACGGCGGATTCGTGGACGCACACCTTCACCGGCCTGCCGAAGTACGACACCGCAGGTCAGTCCATAACTTACACCGTGGAAGAGGCCGCCGTTGACGGCTACACCACCACGGGCGGGGAGTGCACCTACCAGGGCGACGAAACCTGGGCGGCCGCCTTCACGAACACGCATGTGCCCGAAACCACCAGCGTGCATGTGGACCTGACCTGGGACGACGCGGGCGACGAATACAGCACGCGTCCGGATTCGGTGGAAGTGGAACTGTACGCCAACGGCCAGCCCACCGGCCAGCGCATAACGCTGACGCCCGACGGCAACTGGGAAGGCACCTTCGACAACCTGCCGAAGTACAAAGACGGCGAAGAGATTACCTACACGGTGCAGGAAGTGGTGCCCAACCGGTATTCCTACACCATCGCCGGCGACATGGAAAACGGCTTCAAGCTGGTGAACACCCTGCCGCAAAGCGAGATTGACAAGATTAAGAAGCAGAATACCAACAACAACACCAACACCACGAACCGCACCAGCACTACCAGCAGCACCACCGCCTCCACTGGCGACACCACTCCCGTGTTGCCCTTCGCCGGCCTGGGCCTGCTGAGCATGCTAGTGGCCGTGGCGGCCGCATGGATGGCCCGCCGCAAGGACGACGCCGCGTAAAGCGCAGGTGATTCCCGCAAGAAAGGGCGCTCCCGCAGGTGGGGCGCCCCCATCGCGGCTCATGCGCCCGCCCAACCGGAGTGGGCCCTGTTCTGGAGCAGATTCGACGCCGCTGTCAACCGCCTTTCGCCAGCTCCCGCTCGGAATGGCATTGCGCCTTTACAGTTCGCGCATGCGCTTTTCGCCGTAGGACAGCACCAGGCGGTCCACCACCAGGGCCAATGCGGCGGCCACCACCACCACGGCCACGGACACGGCCACAAACGGTACGTCGGCCGCCAAGGCAGCGCCGGGTAGCACGCCCATCATGCCTAAAAGCATCACTATGCCGGGGATGGCGCCGGCCACTATGCCGCCCACCAGGGTGAGCAGCATGCCCGTCAGGCTGCTTTTTGTCACGGTGGCTTCGTTGGTCCACGTGAAGTTGGGGCTTCGCAGGCCCTCAAGCACCTGCAGATCCACCAGGACCCACGTGATGGCGAAGCAGTACGCGGCGCCTACCGGCACCAGCCACCAAGGCAGGCCGCACAGAAACACCAGCGCCGCCATGCCTACCGCAATCCAAAACGTGGTGCCAATTTGGCACACCAGCATGGCGCAGTCGCGCTTGCCCTTGATTTGTTCGCGGTAGGGCAAGGGGATTTGCTTCATTATTTGGAAGTCGGCGCCTTCGCGGGTAAGGACGGTGGGGCCTATGGTGTTGCTGAGCATGATAAACGTGACCAAGCAGGCAACGCCGGACAGCAGGCCGCAGGCCACCAGCGCGCGGCCGTCGCCGGTGAAGTTCAGCATTTCGCCGAATATGTCCATGTTGGAACCGCCAACGGCCATGGTGGCTATCAGCAGCGGACCCATCAGCAGGGTGAGCAGGAAGCAGTTGATGGTGTAGGCAGGCGTCCTGCGCAGCTGGCGCAGGTCCTTCAGCATGAAGGCGCGTGCGGGCGTGCGTCCGCGGGACGCTGCCGCCACGCCGGCGTCGTCGAAGTGGCGCGCGCGGGAATTCGTGTCGTGCATGCTCAGCACCGCCGACAGGTAGCACAGCCGGATGATAAGGTAGGCCGCCGCCACGCACACCGCGGTCATGAGCAGCACAACGCCGCAGTTCAGCGCTATGTTGTTGCCTTCGCACATATCCATCAGGAAGGGCACCGTAGGCACCACGCCCACCACGTGCGACAGGCCGCTTAGGATGTTCGCCATGGCATCGGCGGTCATGGGGCCGTTGCCCACGAACACCATGCCTATGCACAGCACCAGCGGTATCAAGATCATGGCGCCGGAGATGATGTCTTTGTTGCGCGCGGGCGGCACGAAGCGCACCAGCAGCGTGAGCACGCCCGCAATAAGGCAGAGCACCAGCAGCGGCGTAGACAGCGCGCCCAGCACGGCGGCAAGCCAAAAGCCCAGGCTGCTTCCCGTGGAAATGCCGTAGCCGATGAAGAAAGGAATCACGGCCGCAAACGATATGCCGAAGGCGAACGGAGCCTGCCCCAGCACGCGGGCCAGCGCCAGTTCCGTGGCCGTGAAGGGCAGGCCCAACAATACGTCTATGTCGGTGGAAAGGAACAGCGTGCGCAAAAGGCTGCCCAGCGAAAGGAAGAATATCAGCAGCGCGGAAACGAACACCAGCAGGCCCAGCAGCGTGCCTATGCCGCCGACCATCTGGAACAGGGCTTGGAAGTCGCCCGCCCTGAAGCCCACGTAGAACAACCCTATGCCCAGCAGCACGCCGAACGCGATGGCGAAAAACGTGGTGGGGGGCAGCTTGCCGTAGACGTCAGATTCCGTGCCCGTGCCGCAGCGCCGCAGGATGCGCGCCAGCCTGATTGCCCGCCCCATTACTGGGCGTCCTTCGGGGTGGCGGGGGAGGCGGCGCCGTCCGCGGGGGCCGCGGGGGCCGGGGCGTCCGCGTCGTTCGCCGCGCTTTCGGACGTGGAGCCCACCATGCTCAAGAAGATTTCCTCCAAGGACTCATCCGGCCCGAAGCCTTCGCGCAGCTGGTCAAGCGACCCCTGGAACAGCAGTTGCCCGGCGCGCTGGATGACCACCTGGTCGCACAGCTTTTCGGCCACCTCCAACACGTGGGTGGAAAACAGCACGGTGTTGCCGGCAGCGGCGTGTTCGCGCATCATGTTCTTCAGCTCGTAGGCGCTTTCGGGGTCCAAGCCGGTCAGCGGTTCGTCCAAAATCCAGATGGACGGCTTGTGGATTAACGCGCCAAGCACCATGGCCTTTTGCCGCATGCCGTGAGAATACGACAGCAGCTTATTGTCCAGCTTGCTGTGGATGCCGAAGCGCTTCGCGTAGGTGTTGATGAACGGCGCGCGCTCGCCTTGGGGCACTTCGTAGATGTCGGCCATGAAGTTCAGGTACTCCATGCAGGTCAGGCGCAGGAAATGGTCGGGGGAATCCGACACGTAACCGAATTGGCGCTTCGCTTCTAGCGGGCTGGTGATGATGTCGTGGCCGTTCAGGCGCACGGTGCCTGTGGTGGGCTTCAGCACGCCGGTGGCCATCTTCAGCGTGGTGGTTTTGCCCGACCCGTTCGGGCCGATGAAGCCGGTCACCTTGCCGTCGGGCGCGTTCCAGGTGACGTCTTTCACGGCAAAGAAGTCTTTGCCGAAGCGCTTGGACAGGCCATCGATTTCAATCATTGCGTGCTCCTTACTGTGGGGGCGTGTGCGCAGCCGCGCGGTTTGCTTAATGTTTTGGGAAAAGTTTTTACTGCAGGATAAAGCATAGGGTATCCTGTTTCCAGCACTTTGGGCTGATTGGAACGTTGTTCCCGAAGGAAGGACGAATAATGTACACCTTTGTTTTGAACATTGTCATTGGCATTGCCTTTGTGTTGTGGGGCCTGTACAGCCTGATCACCGGCAAGACCACAAACCAAGCGCACTTCGAGACGTCCTACCAGAAAGACCCCGCGCGCTTCACTTTGGCCACGCGCATCATGGGCCTGTTTTTTCTGCTGGGCGGCGCGGCCTTCATTGTGGCGCAGCTGTCAGGCGGCGTGGAGATGACGGGCGCCACATGGTGGATTGCCGATATTGCCGGCACCGTGCTGCTGATAGTAGGCGTCATCGTCTGGCGCGTGATGATTCCCAGCAACAAGGCGTAGTTGCGCCGTTCTGCCGCCAAGTCCCGACGAGCCGAAAGTCCTCTGGGCGAGTGATGGCGGATGCCTTTCGGGCGACCCGTTCCGCTGCTTGCCATGTGAAATGGGGA
>JAUNIP010000082.1 GCA_030523425.1 Coriobacteriia bacterium | reverse complement strand
GGCCCGCCGCCCGTGCTCGGCCCGCGCCCCGCACCCGCCCCGTCCGCCCGAAGGAGCCAACAACCACATGAAGCCCGTAAGACCATCCGCCCCGCAGCTGCAGGACCTGGTGCCCTACGACCCCAAATACATACCGTGCAACATCATGAACTCCGCCAACGAAAACCCGTTAGACGTGGACGAATCCATCAAGCACGAAATCATGCGTGAAATCCGCGGCGTGGCGTTCAACCGCTACCCGGACCCGCTGGCTAACGACCTGCGCGACATGATTGCCCAGGCCAACGGCCTAGACCGCAACCAGGTGCTTGTGGGCAACGGCGGCGACGAGCTGCTGTTTTGCACCGCGCTGGCCTACGGCGGCCCCGGGCGCAAGTTCTTAAACCTGCCGCCCACGTTTTCGGTGTACGTGAACAACGCGCAGCTTACGAATACCGAAGTGGTGAACGTGCCGCGCAACGCGGATTTCTCCATCAACGAAGAGGCCGTGCTTGAGCGCGTGAGCCAAGGCGACATCGACTTCGTGATTGTGACCAGCCCCAACAACCCCACGGGTCAGCTGGCACCGGAAGACTTCGTGCTGCGGCTGCTGGAAGCCACCGACGCCCTGGTGATGGTGGACGAAGCGTACTTCGAGTTCAGCCGCACCAGCCTGCGGCCTTACCTGCTGCAATACGAAAACCTGGTGCTGCTGCGCACGTTCAGCAAGGCATTCAGCCTGGCCGGCGTGCGGCTGGGGTATTTGCTGGGCAACGAAAGCGTGATCAGGGAATATATGAAGGTGCGCCAGCCGTATTCGGTGGACGCGGTGTCGCAGGCCGTTGGGCGCGTGGTGTTCAAGAATCGCGCGCGGTTTGAACCGGGCATCAACGCCATCATTACCGAACGCGCCCGCCTGCTGGAAGAAATGCCGAAGATTCCCGGCGTGAAGCCGTATCCGTCGGATTCCAACTACATACTGTTTAGCGTGCCGAACGCGGCGGACGTGTGGCAGGCGCTGTTCGACCGCGGCATTCTGATTCGCGACTTCAGCCGTGCGCCGCTGCTGGAAGGCACGCTGCGCGTTTCGGTGGGCACGCCGGAAGAAAACACGGCGTTTCTGCGCGCCCTGCGGGATATCGTGATAGGGTAGGGACAAACCCGGCGAAAGGAGATTGCATGACCGAACGTGTTGCCACTATTTCGCGCACCACGAAAGAAACCGACATCCAGGTGACGCTGAACCTGGACGGCACGGGTGTGACCAGCATAAACACCGGCGTGGGGTTCTTCGACCACATGCTGGATGCCTTCGGCCGCCACGGCGCGTTCGACCTGAGCGTGCAGGCGAAAGGCGACCTGCAGGTGGACGCGCACCACACCGTGGAAGATGTGGGCATCGTGTTGGGCCAGGCGCTGAAGCAGGCCATTGGCGAAAAGCGCGGCATCACGCGCTACGGGCAAAGCCTGCTGCCCATGGATGAAACGCTGGTGTTGGCGGCTGTGGACTTTTCGGGCCGCGGCGGATGCTTTGCTGACCTGCGCATTCCCGCCGAACAGATTGGGAATTTCGACACGGAGCTGGGCGTGGAGTTCTTCATAGCCTTCGCCACCAACGCCGACATCACGTTGCACGTGCGCCAAATGGCGGGCGAAAATTCGCACCACATTCTGGAGGCCAGCTTCAAGGCGGTCACGCGCGCGCTGAAGCAGGCGGTGGCCCTTGACCCGCGCATGGCCGACCAGGTGCCGTCCACGAAAGGGGCGCTGTAGGTGATAGCGGTCATTGACTACCAGATGGGCAACCTGCTTTCCGTGGAACGCGGTCTGCGGGGCGTGGGCGCCGACGCGCGCATTACTGCCGATCCTGCCGAAATTGCCGCGGCAAGCACCATCGTGTTGCCGGGCGTGGGCGCGTTTTCGGACGCGGCTGCCAGCATGCGTGCGCTGGGGCAGATGGACGTGGTGGAGCGCCGCGTGCGCGAAGGCGTGCCGTTTTTGGGCATCTGCCTGGGGCTGCACCTGATGTTCGACGCCGGCGTGGAAGGCGCACCCGCTGGGGAAACTATCCCCGGCATGGGCCTGATCCCCGGCGTGGTGGACCGCATGCCCGCCCACGACGCGCAAGGCACCTTCCACAAGGTGCCCCACGTAGGCTGGAACACCATTGAGCCCGCGGGGGAGGCGTCCTTCGCAAGCCCGCTGTTCGAAGGCATCCCGGCGGGGGAGTACTTCTACTTCACGCACAGCTACTGCGCCCCGGTGGTGCCGCAAACGCTGGCCGTCACTTCGCACAGCGTGGCGTTTTCCAGCGCCGTGCGCTTCGGCGAAGCCGCCTTCGGCGTGCAGTTCCACCCCGAAAAAAGCTCCGACGCCGGAGCGGCAGTGCTACGCAACTTCGCCCGCTTCGCCGGGGAGCTGTAGGAAAGGACGCGCACATGATATTGGTTCCGGCCATCGATATTTTGGGGGGCAGGGCGGTTCGCCTGAAGAAGGGGGACTATGCCCAGGTCACGGTGTATAACGAAGACGCTGTGGCCCAGGCGCGCGCCTTTGAGGCCGCCGGCGCCAAGCGCATCCACATTGTGGACTTGGACGGCGCGCGCGACGGCGCTCCTACTAACATGGCGCTCATTAGCCGCATGGTGGCCGAAGTGGGCGTGGAAGTGGAAGTGGGCGGCGGCATTCGCAGCATGGAAACCATCCAACGCTACGTGGATGCCGGCGTGCGGCGCGTGGTGTTGGGCAGCGCGCTGGTGAAGGACCGCGCGTTCGCTCTGCAGGCAGCCGCGGAATATGGGCCGCTTATTGTGGCGGGCATAGATGCCTTGGACGGCGTGGTGGCCACGGAAGGTTGGCTGGACACCGCCCAAGGCGTGCCGGCCCACCAGCTGATTGCACACTTGGAGGCCATGGGCATCACCAATTTGGTGTACACCGACATCGCGCGCGACGGCATGCAGTGCGGCATAGACGCCGCGGCGTATGCGGCCATGGCCAACGCGCATCCCAGCGTGAAGGTGACGGCTTCGGGCGGCATAGCCACGCTGGACGACCTGCGCGCGTTGGTGGCCACGGGTGCCCCGCTTGACGGTGCCATCACCGGTCGGGCCATCTACGAAGGCGCGTTCACGGTGGAAGAAGGCGTGGCCGTGTGCGAAGGCGCCGGGGCCGCTGCCGGGCCTGCGGCCGCCGGGGCGTTCGCCTGCGAGAACAAGGAGTAACCCATGCTTGCAAAACGTGTGATTCCTTGCATGGACGTGAAGGACGGCCGCGTGGTGAAGGGCGTGAACTTCGTGAACCTGCGCGATGCAGGCGATCCCATCGAGCTGGCCCAGCGCTACGACGAACAGAAGGCCGACGAGGTCATCTTCCTGGACATAACCGCCACCAGTGACGACCGCGCCACCACGGTGGACTTGGCCAGCCGCGCTTCGGCGGAGCTGCACCTGCCGTACTGCGTGGGCGGCGGCTTCCGCAGCGTGGCCGACATTCGCCGCATGATAGCTGTGGGCGCCGATAAAGTTTCTGTGAACAGCGCCGCCGTGAAGAACCCCCAGCTCATAACCGACGCCGCGCGCGCCTTCGGCAGCCAGGCCATTTTGTGCGCCATCGACGCCAAGCGGGTGGCGGGCAACCCCAACAAGTGGGAAGTGTACGTGGCGGGCGGTCGTACGGCCACCGGCATTGACGCCGTGGAATGGGCCGCCGAAGCCTGCAAGCGCGGCGCAGGCGAAATCCTGCTGACCAGCATGGATCGCGACGGCAGCAAAGACGGCTTCGACTGCGCGCTCACGCGTGCCGTGGCGCGCGCGGTCACCATCCCGGTCATCGCCAGCGGCGGCGTAGGCACCATCGAGCACTTCGCGGAAGGCATCATAGAAGGCGAAGCCGACGCCGTGTTAGCCGCCAGCGTGTTCCACTTCGGCGAACTGACCGTGCGCCAGGTGAAAGAATACATGCGCAGCCAAGGCATCCCCGTAAGGTTGTAGGAAGGACCACTATGGACATCAGCCAGCTTCGCTTTAACGATCAGGGCCTCATTCCGTGCATCGTGCAGGATGCCGCCACCAAAGACGTGCTGATGATGGCCTGGATGAATGCCGAATCGGTGCGCCTTACGCTTGACCAGCGCACCACGTGGTTTTTCAGCCGCAGCCGCGGGCAGCTGTGGCACAAAGGCGAAACCAGCGGCAACACCCAGCAGCTGGTAGACCTGCGCTACGACTGCGACGAAGACTGCCTGTTGGCCCTGGTAACCCCCGCCGGCCCCGCCTGCCACACCGGCGAAACCACCTGCTTCTACCGCAGCGCTTTGGAGTAGCGGGGCAGAACGCGCGCCCGTGTCACCGCGACCGGAGCTGCGAAGCCGCCGGAGGGGAGGGGCCTACTTCGGGGTGAGGACCGCTTGCATTGGGCGGGCGCAAGAGGCGCAATGTGAGCGCTGCGCTGGGGCTATTAGGGCAAGGAAAGAGGCGTGCTGCTTTGGGGCCTGGACCCCCGCGTTCGCGGCGCGGGGGTTTGCCGGCCGCGGGGTCGGACGCACGAGGCGCGATGTGAGCGCTGCGCTGGGGCTATTAGGGCAAGGAAAAAAGCGTGCTGCTTTGGGGCCTGGACCCTCGCCTTCGGCGACGCGCGCTGTGGCGGGCCGCAGGGTCGCGCGCACGAGGCGCGATGGGAGCGCTGCGCTGGGGCTTAGGGCAAGGAAAAGAAGGCGTGCTGCTTTGGGGCATGGACCCTCGCCTTCGGCGACGCGCGGTTTTCGCAGGCCGCAGGTTCGCGCGCACGAGGCGAACCCGGAGCGCTGCGCTGGGGTTATTAGGCAAGGAAAA
>JAUNIP010000021.1:17474-28660 GCA_030523425.1 Coriobacteriia bacterium | reverse complement strand
GGTGTTCCTCCTGCCCTGTTTTGGTCCAAGATTTCCACCGCAGTCCCTTTTGTCGGAGGGCGAGAGTGTGTCGGAGGTCGTGTGTCCCCATTTCACGCGTCGAAACTGTCTCCTGCCTCACCCCCTCAAATGTCAACTGACGGGTTACCTGTGGGGGTTGGCTGGCGCGTAGAGTCTTCCTTGTAAGGTTTCCCCACCAAGAAGGAGGACATCATGAAGCTGGAAAACATCAACAATAACGTCGTGGTCAATCAGAAGCCTGACTCCCCCGCCGCCCGGACTGAACTTGTGTTCATCGTGGACCGCAGCGGGTCCATGTACGGGCTTGAGGAAGACACGGTGGGCGGCATCAATGCGGTGCTGGAGGCCAACCGCAAGCTCAGCGGCGAAGTGACGGTGTCCACGGTGCTGTTCAACACCGAAACCCAGGTGCTGAACGACCGCGAAGACATAAAGGCGGTTGTGCCGCTGACCAGGGACGACTATGTGCCCGGCGGCTGCACGGCGCTGCTTGACGCCGTGGGCGGCGGCATTCGCCACGTGGAAAAGGTGCAGAAGTACATGCCGGACGGGCACAAGGCGGACAAGGTCATCTTCGTCATCACCACCGACGGGCTGGAAAACGCCAGCCGCAAGTACAGCTACCGCGACGTGAAGAAGGCCATTTCCGCGAAGACCGAGCAAGGCTGGGAGTTCCTGTTCCTGGGCGCCAACATTGATGCCGCGGCTGAAGCCGGCCGCCTGGGGATTGCCGAAGACCGCGCCTGTGAATACGTGGCCGACAGCTTGGGCAGCAAGGCCATGTACAACGCCGTGGCCGATGCCACCTGCTGCATGCGCAGCGCCCCGAAGGCGGCGCGTCCCGACGGCAGCTGGCGCGAAAAGATCTTCAAGGACCGCGCAAGCCGCGGAAAGTAAAACGTAGCGCTGGGCCACCTGCAGGTGGCCCTTTTTATGCCCCCAGCAAGGGCTGGTCGAAGGCGTACAGGGTTTCGTTTATTTCGAAAATGTCGTAGTTGGCGTTCAGGATGAAGTATTCAACGATGATGTCTGATTTGCTGGTGTGCGTAAGGGCGAAGCCGGCGCGGGACAGCAGGTCGCGCGTTTCTTCAAGCGAAAGCTCCAAGGCTATGCACAGCGAAAGAGCGGTGCGCTTTGTGGGGCGATAGTTGGCGTCTGAGCGGATCTTCGAAAAATGCTGGCGGCTTAGGTTGGCGCGCTTGTACACCTGGGAATCCTTCAGATGCCGTGCGTCTATCAGCTGCATGAGCGTGGTGCTGAAAGATGCATCCAGGTTGGCAAGCAGGTCTTCCAGGTTTTCAACGGGCGCTGCCATGGAAGCTGTTTTAACGCACGCTTCTCGTGCCTCCGGCTCCGCATCGTGTGCTGTGCGAAGTTCCTCAAACGCTACGTCGTCAGGCGAAAGATCCGACAGCGCGGCATCTTCTTCAACGCGCATTTGGCGCACTTCGACGGTTTCTCGCTTAAAGAGCGAAGTCAGGCGCCCCGCGAAGTCGTAGCGCGATGGTGCATTTTCGTCCACGTACACGTCATCGATATATTCCGCCACCGCCAGGCATATGCTGTTACTGGCTCGCATGGCTTCGCGGTCGAACAGCACCAGCGTTACCGCAGCGTCTTCATGGTTGTCCAGGAAGTCCCTGATGGCGTCCATGGCCAAGCGCAGAGAAATGCTAGCCGGGCATTCGTAGGATCCCGACGAAATCAGCGGCAGCGCTACCGATTGGGCACCCCGTTGCGCGGCCACCTGCAACGCGCTGTCGTAAGCGCTGCGCAGCACGGCGCGGTCTTCGGCTTCCGCTTCTCCCCCACGCCACATGGGCCCCACCGCGTGCACCAGCCACTGTGCGGAAAAGGCGAAGGCAGGCGTTGCCACGGCGTTGCCCGGCGCGCAAAAGCCCACGGCATCGCATGCGGCCTGCAGCTGCGAAAGCCCCGCCAGCTGCGCCACTTCCAGCCCGCTGCCTCCGCTAAGCTGCAGGTATTGATTGCTAGGCAGCACCACCGCGTCGGCAGAAACCGCCTTCAAGTCTTCGCGAATGATTGATAGCGGCATGGCGCTATACCTCCATCTTCACAGTGCTGCCGGTGGTGGTTTTTTGTATTACCACTTGGCGCGGGATATGTTCTTTCAGCAGGTCAACGTGGCTGATTATGCCTATCAGGCGGTCGTCGGCCGCAAGGTGGTCTAACACGTCTATGGCTTCGCGGCAGGTGTCGTCATCTAACGATCCGAAGCCTTCGTCGATGAACATGGCATCCAATTCTATGCCGCCCGCCTGCGCCTGGATGACATCCGAAAAGCCCAGTGCCAGTGAAAGCGACGCCAGGAAGGTTTCCCCGCCGGAAAGCGTGTCCACCGCGCGGCGCACGCCGGTGTTGCGGTCCAACACGTCCATGTCAAGCCCGGTTACGCTTCGCGCATCACCTGCTGCGGTTCGGCGCAGCAGGGTGTAGCGCGTGCCACTCATCACCTGCAGGCGTTCGTTTGCTGCGGCCAACACCTGGTCGAAGTACACGCCTTGCACGTAGGTCTCAAAGGCTACGCGCCCCGCTTTGCCGGCCGCATCTCCATTCGCGATGGCACTCATGTCGTGGATCAGGCGTTGCTCCTGTTCCAGATTGCCCCGTTGTTGCAAAATTTCCTGAATGTCTTCCTGCATGCGTGCGTAGTCGTACAGGCGTTTCTGCAGGTTGGCGATGCCGCTCTCATGGCTCTGCGCCCTGGTTTGCAGATGGTTGCGCTGATCTTTGAGCGCTTGCAGGTCTTCTGTGCCGCTGGTTTGCCCGTTCAGTGTCTTTTCGCTTTCTTCCACGCGAATACGGGCGTTCTGCAGCTCCCGCTGCGCCGTTTGTTCGTCCTGCATCGCCTTTTCCAGGGCTGCGCGCTTCGAAGCAGCATCTGCTTCCATGGCTTTCAGCGCTGCCTTGGCGGCAACTTGGGTGGGATATTCCAGGTTGCTGGCAATGCTGGCCGCCGTGGCTTCGTGCGCGGCCAGCGTAGTACGGGCTGCAGAGACGGAAGTCTTCGCGGTTTCGACATCGGATTGCGCCTTTTGAAGGTTGATTGCATTGGTGGTAATAAGCCCTGCCAGTTCATCGCGACGTTCGGCCTGCTTGGCAGCGGACTCAAGCTGGTTTTGCACCGCAGTTGATTCTGCTTCAAACTGCGTCTTCGCGGCGCTGAGCGCTTCGGAAATGTCTAGGGTCGAAGGTGTGTCGCCCAAGGCCTTCTGAACGGCTGCAATTAGAGTTTCCTGGGCAGCAGTATGCTTTTCTTCTGCAGCTGCCGCCTTGGATGCGGCCGTTGTAGCCGCCTGCTGGGCAGCGTTCGCCGCTGCTTCCAACGCATCAACCTCTTCGGCGGTCAGCGCGCCTTCGCTCAATGCGGCCGGTTGCGGGTGCACAGGCGAACCGCACACCGGGCAAGGCTGCGCGTCCTGCAATCCCGCCGCCAACACACCGGCTATCTGGGAATTGTATTCCAGGCGTGCCTGCACGTGCTTTTGCGCTGCTTGAGCGAATGCGTCATTTGCCTTCACTGCATGTTGCTTTGCGCGTTTGTAAGCCGCCGCCGACGCTGATTCTGCCTTTACAGCGTCCTGGGCGGTCGTTATGTTCCCTAACTGGGTAGATAGTTCCTTTTGCTGGCTTCTCAGCCGCTCAATGATTGCGTCTATGTTTGCCAGGCTCTTCTGTTCGTTTGCCAGCGCGTTGGCGCCCTCTTGCAATTGCTTCACCTTTGCGGTGGCATTCGCAGCTTCCATTTCAGCCTGAGACAGCTTGTTCTTCGCGGTTGTGGCGTTTTGCTGCGCTTCTGCCAGCTTCGCATAGTCAGGCAAACTGGCCTTCAGCGTGGCAATGGAAGCCGCAAGGGCTTCGCGTTCTGGCTCTTGCGCGCGCAGCGCTTCTGCCGCTTGCGCCAAATCTGCCACGCGCTGTTGGTTGTCCTGGATCCATTTCTTATTCGATTCCAGCGTTTTCCGCGCGGTGTCAAGCAATTCCTCGGCCCCAATGCGCTGGTCTAAGGCCTCTAGCTGCTTCCTGGTTTCGGCCAGCTCGCCTTCGCCCTTCGCCTTGTGAGCGGAATCTTCCGCATCTACCAGCAACAACAGCTCCTGGTATTCGGCGCTGCGGTGCCCGCGATCTTTCCGCGCGTGCAATTCCTGCCACCGGTCGTAATGCTGGGAATTCTTGCTCACCTGCATGCGACCCAAAGTGTCGTTCATCTGCTGGAACGAAAGCGCAAGCTGGGCGGTCAGGTTCTTGTCGCGCTCCTTCAGCAGTTGCTGCACCTGCAAATACACGTCGGTTCCGAACACGCGACGGAATATCTCACGCCGCTTTTCGGTGCCAGCATTCAGCACGGCGGCGAATTCGCCTTGGGCGATCATCACTATGCGACCGAATTGGTCGGCAGAAATGCCCAGCATCTCTTCCATCAGTTGGTTCATCTGCCTACCCTTGCCCGCCAAAGAAAGCCCGTCTGTCAGACATTCAAACGCCACTTCTTCCGGCACGGACGTAAGCTTGTATTCCCCGGCAACCTTGCGCTTGCTGCGGCGCATCTGCTCGGGTGCCCGGTATGCGCGGTACGTCTTCCCGCCGTGGGAAAACTCCAGCTCAACGTAGCTAAGCAAGTCGTCTGCTGCGAAGTCACTCCGTGCGCTTTTCGCCTTCCTGCCGCTGCCGCTCATCACGCCGAACAGCGCGTATTTCACCGCGTCGAAGATGGTGGTCTTGCCGGCGCCTGTTGGGCCGGTCAGCAAAAACAGGCCGTGGTCGATGCGCGCGAAGTCCACAACGCAGGTGCCCGCGTAGGGCCCGAAGGCCTGCATGGTAAGTTTCAGCGGCTTCATCGCGCACCTCCTTCCGCAGCGCTTGCCATCACACCGTCAAACAGTTCGCGCTCTTCAGCGGAAAGCTCCTTCCCTGCTTGCTGCAAGAAGAAATCCCCGAACAGTTCTGCTGGCGACTTCGCCTTCATGTCCGCCAAGCTGGCGGCAGCCAACACCGTGGCATTCTCCAGGTCGGCCCAGTCAAGCTTCAGCAGGTTCGGATACACCGATCGCAGCCGGTTAAACGCATCGTACACGCTGCGGTCTGTCAGCCGCACCCGCACGTAGTCATCGTGGTCCCCCGTATCTGACCCAGCAATCAAATCTTCGAAGCTGCCAGACACCTCGCGCATTTCGCGCAGCGGCCTTAGTGGCACTTCTTGCACCGTAACGCCATCAACTCCCACATCAACCACACACACGCTCTTCACCTGCGAACATTCGCTGAACGAATACTTCACCGGGCTGCCGCTGTAGCGCACTTGCGGCCGGCCAACCTGTTGGCGACCGTGTAAATGTCCCAACGCCACGTAGTCGAACGCTGCGAAGTTGCCCATCTGCACGCTGTCGATGCCGCCCACCGAAACCGTTTCCGACTGACACGTTTCAGGCAGCTGATCCCCGTTCACCACAAACTGGTGCGCCACCAGCACGTTGCGCACGGCGGGGTCTACAGCAGCATGCGCAAGCGCCACCCGCACCGCATCGTCATGCGTACGAATGTCTTCGGCATCTTCAGGATGCGCCATGCGCACGTCAGTAGGCCGTACGAAGGGCAGCAGGTGGACGTCAACCGGCCCTTCAGCGTCCTTCAAGCGCACGTGCGTCACCTCCCCCGCATACGCCTTCGCCACGTGCAGCCCGGAAGCTTCCAGAACCGTGGAACAGTACGACACCAGTTGCGCGCTGTCATGGTTTCCCGGCACCACGAACACCGGCAGCCGCTGCGCCACAAACCCTGCCAGCAGCCACTCCGAAAGCTCCAACGCCTCACGCCCCGGCGCAGTCTTGTCGAACACGTCCCCGGCTATCAGCACCGCATCAACCGCCTGCTCACGCGCAATATCCAGCATCTGCTGGAACACAAACCGCTGGTCATCAAGCAAGCTACGCTCCGCCAGCCGCTTTCCAATATGTAAATCCCCCGTGTGAAGAAATCTCATACAACATCCTATTCACCGTCTACGAAAAGGGATTGATGCAGCTAACCCCCAAATATTCAAAGTCGCCTACGTTGCGCGTAACCAGCGGAAGCCCCCTGGACATGCAAATCCGTGCAATCATCAAATCCTGGATTGAAGGCATTCTTCCCTGCTTGACGGCGCTAACATGCAAACGCGCACATTGCACAGCGGCCGCCCTTTTGAAATTACCCGGCCTACGCCTACAGCATCTCCATCTTTGCAGTCATATCCAGGGGCTTCGCGCTGAAAGGCGCGGTGGTTACCAGGCCGTCAACGCCGGTGGCGGCGTAGTCGGCGGCGTTTTTCGCGTTGATGCCACCGGCGGCCACCAGCGAAATGTGCGGGTTGATGGCGCGCACCTGCTGTACCGCCGCGCACAGCTCTTCCGGCGGTAGCTTTTCGAACTGGATGCCGTCCACGCCCACGCGCGCCAGCTGCAGCGCCTGTTGGGCGTCGCATTCCACGAAGATCTTCTTTTCGATGCATTCAGCCTTCACGCGCGGCAGCACATCCAGCAGGCCTTCGAAGCCGCCCAGGAACAGGTAGTGGTTGTCAAACACCAGCACGGTTTCCGAAAGCCCCAAGCGGTGCGGCACCGCACCCCCGGCGGTCACCGCCAGCGTAAGCAGGTCCTTGCAGCCGGGCATGCTTTTGCGGGTTGTTAGCACGGGACACGCCGGGTTGGCGCTATGCGCTGCGTCAACAATGGTGCGCGTGAGCGTGGCCACGGCGCTTAAGTGATCAAACAAGTTCAAGCACACCTTCCACGCTTTATGCAGGCTGGCCGCCGGCCCTTCGGCCACGCAGAAGCATTCGCCCGCCGCCACCTGCGCACTCGAAGGCTGCCACGAAACGGGCGTAACACCCAAACGCTCCAGAACGCGCAGCGCCACTTCGGTTCCGCACAGCACGCAGTCTTCGCGCGTAATGAAGCGGATGCGCCCCTGCTTGGCGCCCATACCCAACAGTTCCGTGGTCAGATCCACATAGGGAACGTCTTCGGCAATCAGCTGGTCAATGCGGCTTTCAGAGATTACAACGTCCATGGAGCCTCCAATCCGGGAACGGGTTTCTTGCAGTGTAACACTGCTGGGGCGTCACTGGTCGGCATATCGCACGCGCATCTGATGCCACTGGGCGCCGCCGTGCTGGGAATTGCACAGACCTTCGTCTGCGAACCCGAAGCGCGCGTAAAAGGGCACCATATGCGGCTTGCAGGTAAGCACCGCGCCTTGCATGCCCCGCGTGGCGCAGTCATCCAGCACGCGTTTCATCAGCGCGGATGCCACCCCCCTTCCCTGGTATTCCGGCAGCGTGGCCACCCCGAATATCATCAGCCATGCACCTTCCGGGTCATGGAGCGCAGGGTCGGCGAACATATCGTCTGTAAGGTCACGCCGACCAGAAGTCATGCCATCAATGAAGGCAATCACTTGGTCATTTACGCGCGCAAGCCAAAAGCAATTTGGAAACGCCGCCACGCGAGCGGCAAACTGCTCTTCCGATGCCGCTTCCGCAAGCGGAAAGCAGGCAGCCTCAACCGCCGCAATGCTTGCAGCATCAGCAGGCGCGGCGTGCGTGATTGCTAACTTCACAGTTCAACCTCGCACCAAGATTCCACCTTCAGAAGAGGCACGCAAGTAAATTCCTTAACGTTGTTCGTCACCAGCGTGGCGCCCAGCGTTAGCGCCGTGGCGGCAATAATCAGGTCGTTTGGGCCTATGGTGTTCCCATGAAACTCAAGGTTAGACCGCAGGCGTGCATAGGTGGCCGCACAAACGTCATCGAAGGGAGCAGGGTGAAATGCCTGGCAGAAGGCTTGCACCTGGCGGTATTTTTTCCTATTTCCTTGTTTTTCCGGACCTAGCAACAATTCGGCCCGAACAATGCTAGGCATCATGAACTGCTCCAAGCGCCTACTATTCGTCTACCGGGGTGGTTACGGCATCAACCACTACCTCGGCGAATTCCTCGATGGGGCCGGGTTCGAAGTCCTTCAGGTCTTCAGGGAGGGTGTTCCAGCATTCGGTTTGCGGCAGGCCTTCTATGTTAGATGCCACAAACACGGGGTCCTTGCCGGCTTTGCGCTGGGCAGAGTAGTCGTCTAGCAGCTTGAAGGCCCACTTGCCCAAGATGATGATGACAATCAGGTTGATGATAGCCATCAATCCCATGAAGATGTCGGCCAAGTTCCACGCCAGATCGAAGCTGTTGCAGGCGCCCACAAACACGACGACTACGCACACCAGGCGGAAGATGAACAGGGCCATCTTGTTCTTCGTGATGAAGATGAAGTTGCTTTCGGCGTAGAAGTAGTTGCCGATGATGGAGCTGAACGCAAAGCACCAGATGGCGAACGTGACCACGTGGATGCCAATTTCGCCGAAGGAATTGTTGACGGCGGCCTGCACCAGCGGGATGCCGTTGAGGGCCGTGGCAATGGCGGGGTCTTGCACGTAAAACACCATGACCATCATGGCGGAGCAGGTGCACAGAAGCAGGGTGTCAATGTAGACGGACAGGCTTTGGATGAGGCCTTGCTTCACCGGGTGAGAAACGGAAGCGGCGGCAGCGGCGTTAGGCGCGGAACCCATGCCGGCTTCGTTGGAGAACAGGCCGCGTTTGATGCCTAACATCACGCAGCTGCCCGCAAAACCACCGAAGATGCTTTGGAAGTCGAAGGCGTTCTGGAAGATGTAGCCAAACACCGAAGGCAGGCTGCCAACGTTGGTGATGGTGGCCACCAGGGCCAACAAAATGTAGATGATGGCCATCACCGGCACGACAACGGACGTGATGGTGGAGATGCGGCTAGACCCGCCGAAGATGGTGAAGGCGGTAAGGGCCGCCAAAAACACGCCCACGCCCACGGCCATGCCGTTGGTGGCGTAGTCGGGGAAGTAGTGTTCCAGCGAACTGGCGGTGTTGTAGGCCTGCAGCCCGTTGAAGCCGAAGGCGAAGCACAAAATGAGCGAGATAGCGAAGATGATGCCCAGCCAACGCTGATGAAGCACCTGCTCAATGTAGTAGGCAGGGCCGCCGCGGAACGATCCGTCCTTGTTCTTGACCTTCCAGGTCTGCGCCAAGGTGGATTCCACGAAGGCAGAAGCGGCACCGAAGATGGCCATGAGCCACATCCAGAAGATGGCGCCCGGGCCGCCCATGGCAATGGCGGTGGCCACGCCGGCAATGTTGCCCGTGCCCACGCGCGAAGCGGTGGAGACCATCATGGCCTGGAAGGAGCTGACCGCCTTTTCCCCTTCCTTGACGTGCTTCTTTTCCGTGATGTGCTTGAACATGTCCACGAAGTAGCGAATCTGCACGCCCTTGGTGCGGATGGTGAAATAGACGCCGGCCACTACCAGCAAGATCACCAAGATGTAGGTGTACATGATGGTGTCAATCTCACCTGTCAAATTCACCAGCATGTCGTTTAGTTCACTCATAAAGCCCCCAATCTTTCTTTGCTTTTCGCTTGCCGTTGTGCAGCCGTTACGGGGGCGGCTGCGGCCCTTCCCGTGCTAAAAGTCCGCGTTGCCTGCCACCCGGGGGTGAGGGATCACGTCGCGGATGTTGCTGACGCCGGTCAGGTACATGACCAGGCGTTCGAAGCCCAAACCGAAGCCTGCGTGCTGGCAGCTGCCGTAGCGCCGCAGGTCGCAATAGTATTCGTACTGGCTGGCGTCCATGCCCAGCTCCTCGATGCGCCGCGTGAGCACCTCCAGGCGCTCTTCGCGCTGCGATCCGCCCACTATTTCGCCCACGCCCGGCACCAGGCAGTCCATGGCGGCCACCGTCTTGCCGTCGTCGTTCAGGCGCATGTAGAAGGCCTTGATGCTGGCCGGGTAGTCAGTGACGAACGTGGGCTTGCCGAAGTGCTGTTCGGTCAGGTAGCGCTCGTGTTCGGTCTGCAGGTCGGTGCCCCACTGGACGGGATATTCGAAGGTGTGGCCTTCGCTTGCCGCCTGTTCCAGAATATTGATGGCTTCGGTGTAGGTGATGCGGACGAAGGAGGAGCCGGCCACGTGCTGCAGGCGTTCCAGCAGCCCCTTGTCCACAAACTTGTTCAGCATGCCCAGCTCGCCGGGGCAGGATTCAAGCACCTGGTTGATGACGGCCTTCAGCAGGTCTTCGGCCAGATCCATGTTGTCAGACAGGTCCGCGAAGGCTATTTCGGGCTCCACCATCCAAAATTCAGCGGCGTGGCGGGCGGTGTTGGAGTTTTCGGCCCGAAACGTGGGCCCAAACGTGTACACGTCCCCCAGCGCCATGGCGAAGTTTTCGGCGTTCAGCTGGCCAGATACAGTAAGGCTTACCGGCACGCCGAAAAAGTCTTGGGTCCAGTCTAGGGTGCCGTCATCACGGCGGGGCGGGTTGGCAGGGTCCAAGGTGGTCACGCGGAACATCTCCCCTGCCCCTTCTGCGTCCGACGCGGTGATGACGGGCGTGTTGATGTAGGCAAAACCCCTGCTTTGGAAGAAGGTGTGGATGGCCAGGGCCGCCACCGAACGCACGCGGAACACCGCCCGGAACAGGTTGGTGCGCGGGCGCAGATGCTGTATGGTACGCAGGAATTCCGGGGTAGTGCGCTTCTTCTGCAGGGGGTAATCCGGGGCCGAAGCGCCGGCCACCTGGACGGACGCGGCAGCCACTTCGATGGGCTGGGGCGCATCCGGCGTGCATTTCAGCTGGCCTTCCGCCACCACGGCAGCGCCCACGTTTTGGTGGCAGATGTCGTCGTAGTTGCCCAAGGTTTCGCGATTCATGACCACCTGCAGGTCCTTGAAGCAGCTGCCGTCGTTGATGGTCAGGAAGGCGAAGTTCTTCATGTCGCGGATGGAACGGACCCACCCGGCAACGGTGACCTGCTGGCCTTCCAGCTGTTGCGCTTGCGTGTAAAGCAAGGCGATGCGGTCTCGCTTCATAGGAGCTCCTTTTCAGGCGAGGGTTGAGCGTGTAATAACTTTCAGGTCATGATACAGCCGAATGAGTTGGAAAAATGTTAACAATAGGTATCCTGCCGGGAGTACGTGACCAGGGGCAAAGGGGTGGGACCCGTCTTGGTAGTGAAATGGGGACGTAGCACTTTTCACATTTTCTGGGTGAAATGGGGACGTAGCACTTTGGTGAAATGGGGACGTAG
>JAUNIP010000021.1:0-17464 GCA_030523425.1 Coriobacteriia bacterium | reverse complement strand
CCCCATTTCACCCGTCCCCATTTCACCACTCCCAAGCAGGAAGCGCTTGCTTCGCCCCCTACTTGTTGTGGATCTTCGCGAACAGCTTGACAGCGGGAATGGCTATACCGGGTTCCAGGCGCTTGCGCACGGCGCGCAGCTGGGTGGGCACGTCTATGTGCTGGGGGCATTTCGCCTTGCAGGCGCCGCAGTTCACGCAGCTGCGGGCGAAATGCGGGTTGGGATCCATCACGTTCGCGCTCATCATGTGGCCCATGATGCCCGTGAACCAGCCAAAGTTGTACGACGAGTTATACGCCGCGAAGGCCGCAGGGATGTTAATGCCCTTCGGGCACGGCATGCAGTAATTGCACCCCGTGCACGGGATGCGGAACGCCGCTTCGAAGGACGTGCGCGCAGCTTCGATGGCTTCGTGCTGCGCGGGCGTCATGCTATTCGGAAGCGTGGCGGATGCCACCGCCGCGTTGTCTTCCAGCTGCTCAAGCGTGTTCATGCCCGAAAGCACGCACGTCACCTGCGGTTGGTCCCACAGCCAACGCAAGCCCCAGCTGGCAAGGCTGGCTTGCGGGTCGGCCTCGCGCAGCGCGGCCTGGGCCTTCTTGGGCAGGCCACCAGCCAGTTTACCGCCCAACAGCGGCTCCATGATGATAACCGGGATGCCACGTTCGGCCGCCGCCAAAAGCCCGGCGCGCCCGGCCTGGAAGTTTTCGTTGGAGTAGTTGTACTGTATTTGGCAGAAGTCCCAGTCGTAGGCGTTCAGTATCTTCAGGAATTCGTCGGTGGACCCGTGGAAGCTAAAACCCGCCGCGCCTATGCGTCCTTCGGCCTTCAGCTGGGCCAGCCACGCGTCCACGCCCAGCCCACACAAGCGCTCCCACTGTGCGCATTCCACCAGGTTATGCAGCAGGTAGTAGTCTATACGCGGGGTCTGCAGGCGTTCGCATGACGTGGTGAACAGGCGCTCTGTGTCCCCGGGGGCGCGACACTTCCCGTGCGGCAGCTTCGTGGCCAGCAGCATGCGGTCGCGGATGCCGTTGCGCGCCATGATGCGCCCCAGCATCTCTTCGTTGCCTGCGTACAGATACGCGGTGTCAAAGTAGTTAATGCCCAGGTCAAGCGCGCGCAGGATAAGCCGCTCGGATTCGCTTTCCTTAGGCAGCCGCATGCACCCAAACCCCAGCGCGCTGATACGCCCGCCGCTGCATATATCTTCCCTGTATTGCATGCTGGCAGTGTAGCACGACCGGGGTTCCAGCTGCGCACGGGACCGCCCCAGCGCGCAGGTCTCCGCTTGACTTCCAGTTTGCAGGTGCACGATGCTCCAAGGGGCCGTAAGCAAAATGCCAGCTGTGAACGAACAAACGGGCAAGCATGTCATTGGACCCCCGCGCGTGGTAGCAAAAATGCAGGCTGTGAACGAATCGGCTGTGCGGGCAAAAGCAAAATGCTAGTCGTGAACGATTTGCCTCCACTCATGGTCCTTCCAAGGGGGTCCTCAGCCCGTTTGTTCGTGCACAGCCAGCAGTTTTACGCCCCAGGCATCATCAACGCAAAGCTAATTCGTTCACGACTAGCTTTTTGCGCTTGGCGCCTCCCTCAATTCGTTCACAGCCGGCGTTTTTGCTGGCACCACCCCGCATCCAATCAGGAAGCAGGAGTGCGTGCTGAGTTTCGGACTCGGTTTCTCGCTACGTTTCGATTTGCAATTTAAAGCGTGCGCCCCGCCCCAGAAAAACGCATTGGCGTCACCACAACATGCCCAAGCTACAACGACGTCACGTAGTACTCTGTAGCTTGCGAACGCGCTCGCAGGTAGTCCCGTAGCCCGGAATCGGTAGCATACACGTAGCAGCCCCTCATTCCCCTGGTCATAAGCGTGCGATAGGTATTCTTGATTATCTCATCACCAAGCTTTTGGGCCCTCTCCGGGTCGCTCTCCCCCATTGTCTTGAGCCCCCGGATCGACTGGTCGGTCCGCGCGCGCTTAGTGTAGTCGGTCACCAGGCGTTCATCCTCATAGCGCAGGTCATCGCCAATGATCACGCCCACGTACTCAAACTCCAACCCCTGCGTGGTGTGTATACACCCCGCCTCGTTTATGGACGAAGCACTGATGGCGAACGCTTGGCCGCCTTCAAGGTTCCAGCTAATTTCGAAGTCACCTATCTTGATGTCGTGGCTGTTGGTATTTGCCCTGCCGGCCTTTGGCCAATCCCAGCAGTACCCGGCAAGAATACGGGATTTGTTAGAGACCTGATTGCGCTCGACCACCTTTTCCCGCAGCTCTTCGGGTGAATCAAACACCACGAACTCATAGTTAATCTCCTCAAGATTAAAGTTGGCGGTATGTCGAATCTCTAGCACGTCATCCACCCAGGCCAGATAGCCGTCGGAGCCATTGCAACGGAACTGTGAAGCAAGTTCCTCTTCGTACACCTGGGCACCGTTGACAGCGGCCCATCGCTTGATCTCCTCAACGCTGCCAATGTCCTTAACGGTAACGCGCTGTGCCTCGTCGATGAAGAACACGCTCATCCTTGAGGCCCAGATAATCTCATGAATCTGGTTGATCCCCTGGTTACCGTAAAGCCCAGACTTTTCGTTGAGCCGGTGCGCCTCGTCGGCAAGAATCACGTCCACGGCATTCTTCGGTACGTCAACATAGCTGCCAGATCCCTTGAACATGTTATCGATGCTGCTCTTCGCCCTGTGCCCCTTCAGCTTGTTGGCGTACACCGTGCGCGGCGCGCTGTTCTTCGAGCAATACTGGACGAAGGCGCCCTGCTGGGTCAGGCGCGCTAACAGGTTCACGGCAATGACGGTCTTTCCGGTGCCGGGCCCGCCTTTCGCGATCAGCACGCGTTTTTTGCCGTCGCGTTCGCACAGGCGCGACAGCTCCATTACGCGTTCGAAGACGACTTTCTGGTCGTCTATCAGGTTGAACTCGGGGTTGCTTTCCAACATCCCCACGATGGCGTCCTGCAGGCTCTTCGACGGCTTTATGCGCCCGTTGTCTATCTGGTAGATGGTTTCGCCGTCGTCGCCAGTTTCTATGACACGCTTGATGTAAGCACGAAGCAGGGGCACGTCGCCCTTGGCGAACGCGGGGGCATCGTTCAAGTAATCGCGGTATTGGGGGTCGTCAAGGGGGTCGTTTTCCTTGCGAAGGTAGTTGTGCAGGTACGCGCAGGGCCACAGCCCGATGTTAGCGGATTGGGCGTATTCGTTGTAGTCATTGATCATGGCGGCATAGCTCCACGCCTGGTAGGACGGATGTACCACGCGCCGCAGGCCGTGCCCGGTGTAGGTTTCAACCAGGGCGTCCAGGCCGTCAACCTTGTTCAGGGTCTCCCACTGCTTCAGCTCGATGATCACCACGTTTGCGTCGCGTTTGCTGTTGTAGCCGGACACCAAGAAATCCACCCGCTTGGCGGTGTTGGGCAGGTTGTATTCGATAGCAACGCCGGAGTTTTGCGGGATGTCGCTGTCGTTGAGCACCTTGTACATGTATTCCAGCGAATTCACCCACGAACGGAATTCGGCATCGCCGGTTGTGCGGTGCATCTTGGCCAAGATGTTGTCACGCACGGTATAGGCGATGGTGTCGGCGTCTACTTCCTGCATGAAGTCGGACTTGATGCCGCTGTAGATGATCACGGTTGCAGCTCCTTGTACTTCTTGGCGCTGCCGCGCGCCTTGTCCACGGGGTATTTTTTGGCGTTCAGCTGGATTTTTGCATGCACGGCGTCCGCCAGGTTCACATCCATGGCGTCAGCAAAGTACATGCAGTAGATGGCAATGTCGGCCAGCTCTTCAGCTATGAGGTCTCGCTTGCCTTGCGGGTAAAGGTCAGCTGCGGACCACTGAAAGGCCTCCAACAGCTCTGACGCTTCCAAGCTGATGGATATGGCCAGGTCCTTGGGGTTGTGGAACTGCTTCCAGTTGCGTTCGTCGCGAAACGATAGCGCTTCAGCGGTTGCTTCTTCGAATGTCATGGCGGGTTCCTTTACGGAGTGCTGTGGGCCTACGGCCCTAATGATACGCCTGCTGACGAAGTTTTGCGGCGAAAGGAAGGACACGCATCCCGCCCGAACGCAACCCGTATTCCTGTGCCCTAAGCACGTTTTTCTCTCCTCACCTGGGAAAACACCCCCTCCGGCACGTGGGCACACACCCCACACACCCTGCGCCTCCTCATGTCATGTCCCCGCATTGCGTATCAGCTTGAGGCCTATGCCGGTCAGGCGTTGGATCTGTCTGCTGCTTATCCCGTCGGCTTTCAGGAGCGCCACTGCTGCGTCCCTTTCGGGCTTGGGCAGCTGTGCCAGATTCCCAAGATTCACCTGGCCCAGCAAGTGCTCCGCCCTTTTCCGCGCCTCGTCGTCGGTCATCCGCGTGGCCTCTGGCCTGTCTGCGTCAATATCCATGCATTCATCTGGGCGGGACTTCTGCGCATGGAACTGCTCGAAGTCGGCCAGGCTGCCAAAGGCGCTTTTTACCAGGCCCGTGGCGCACAGCGTCTTGCAGTAACCCGATAGCATGGGGCCTGGGACGTATTCACGGTAGCTGCTCCAGGGGTAATCCGCACATGTGGCGCACAGGTGCGCCTGCACGGGGTTCGCGTGAATGTAGCGAACAACTGTGGCAAGGTAGGCTTCGGAATGCACGGGTTCGCTTTTGAACCGCCGCTGGAACACATGGCCCACGTGGCCGTGGCGCGCGTTGAAGATTTTCGCGTAGTCGCCTTGTGCCCACTGCATCGCACGCGACACGGCTTCCATGCTGCCGTGCACCAAAAGGTGGAAGTGGTTGGACATCAGGCACCAGCTCAGCAAGCTGACGTTGCAAGCCTCAAACGCTTCTTGGATCTTATCCAGAAAGCACATGTTGTCTTCGCTGTCTTCGAAGATGACTTTCTTGCCGTCACCGCGGTTGATCACGTGGTAGATATTCCATTCGCTGGTCCGTCTGGGGGCTGTCATGGGGGCACCTTTCGGGAAGTGGTGTGGAGAAGCAAGGAGGATAGGGCGCGAAGCGGCAGGAACCCAACAACGTCATTCTCAGCAAGCGGCTCCACAACTGGCGGCTGCAGAAATGTCTGAACTTGCGGAGATTATCATGGAGAGCAGGCCAGCGGGCGCGTCGGTGTCCTTGCTCGACGCGTTCACCACCACCTTCGTGACACCGTCTTCCATCAGAACGCCTTTCCTGCTTAGGGTCTGGAATACGTAGCGCGCGTAGGCGTCAAGGCGCACGCCGTCAAGGAAGGTCTGCTGGCTCAGCGGTTTTCTGGATGGGATAGGCATGGGTGCCTCCTTTCGCTGGAAATTGCTTTCGCAAGCGAAATGCTACAGGGCGGAAATTGCACCTGGTATACACAGGCATCCCATTTTCGTCGCAAGTATGTCGGTCAAAAACCGGAAATTCCTTACGCGCGCTTGGTGCGGAAGGTGCGCGTATATCGTGAAAACCTTGCATGGAAAATGCACGGATGTCGTAAGTTCTTGCAATAAATACAATACGGATGTCGCCAAGATCTCAAAAACGCCTGATGGCAAACGGTGAAAACGCACCCTCGCCATTCCAAGAAAGTAGCGCTGCGACCTGCGCTAGAAAGGATTAATGATCAGTGGAAATCGGACGAGATGCGGGTAGTGGCGCTGTGGAAAAGCCCCTGTCGGAGAATCGACTGCTCTCATCAAGCAGCACCTTGAACACGCGAACAGGACGCGCCGCCGACCCAGGACGTTTTCGTAACGGAGAAAACCGCGCGTCGTAATGTGGGCCAGCCCGAAGGGATGGCCGTGACTTTGCGCCGCCGGCAGCGGGCCGCCGATGCCGGCAACCCCAGCAAGGTGTGTGGGGTGTGTGCCCAAGGGCAAAAATGGGCCGTTTGCCCAGTGAGAGCGGAAATACGGGTTTAGGGCACAGGAGTACGGGATGTGTTTCGAAGAGCGGAAAACGGGTTTAGGGCACAGGAGTACGGGATGTGTTTTTTCGGGATGTGTTTCCCGTTTCCCTCACGAACAAGAACGGCCCCCGCGGGTTGCGGGGGCCGAAGGGTGGCAAGTTGCCGATTTTAGTACGGGTATTGTACCCCGTCTTAGGCCTTAGTGGGAGTAATGGCTACCGTATCAGTCGCAGAAGTGTAGGTAATCGTCCACTGGCCAGACGTAATGCCTTCAATATCGCCAGAGTTGTTACCGACCTTAAGTCCGCCGATACTCTCAAGGCCATCATTCTGCCAATCAGCTTGAGCCTGGGTCGGAGTTACAGTAGCAGTCCAGACATAAGAACCAGCAGTACCAGTACGCGTAACATTACCAGCAGTATCAGACTCGGTCAGCGCCGCAGTCATGACCTCCGCATATGCATCACGAATGTTGGCAGCGTCGGTAGATTCACGTGCCTTTTCCAGCTGCGCAGTGAAAATCGGAATCGCAATCGCCACCAGCACGGCGATAATCGCAACGACAATCAGCAACTCGGCAAGAGTGAAGCCCTTGTCCTCACGCATCTTCTTAATCATTTCCTTCATGGCTCTTCCTTTCCTAGAAGTTTACCGGTTTGGCTGTTTCCCCTATGGGCAGGCCGCCAAACCCAACTGCCTTTGCACAGTGCACATATTACACTACCCGCAACAATAATTACATACGGCACGGTGTCAGATAAGCAACAAAACGGCAACTATGCCTGATTCCACAGAAATTGTTACTTTATTCTGGTTTGGGGGAGATTCCGCCCGATGAGAGTAGTCCTGCTTCCGGGCTAGATTCCTCCACTCCGGCGCGCTCAGTCTCCCCTACACCTGCTCGAAGAACGTCACTACCGCGCTCCCGGTCACCTTGCTCACGGCCCCCGTAGACCCGCTCTTGCTGGTGGCAAGCGTGAAATCGGACACCAAGCACGTGTACTGGCAGTTAATCAAGCGGTTCATCACGTCTTGTGCCTGCCCGTAGGTGTCGGTGGTGAAGGAAACCGTTACGGGGCGGCGGGCCATCGAATCGGTTATTTCCACTTCGCCGAAGCTGACCGAATAGCTGGCGGTGCCGTCCAAAATCCCGTTCAGGGCGGCAATGCAGTTCTTGGAGTTGTCGTACTTCGGCAGCGAACCGGTCGAAGCGCCCTTCGCTTGCAGCTCATCTAGCTGCGTCTTCAGTTGGTTGCGGGTTGCCACTCTGGTTTGCTGCGCGGTAATTTGGGTGGTCAGGCTGCTCACGTTGCTTTGCGCGGCCTGGATGGATTGCATTGCCGGCGAATATACAAACAGGTAGTACAAGCACCCCAAGATGATGACGCCGAACACCACCATCAGCACAATCTCGCGCGGGGTAAATTCTCGTTTCAGATTCATGGTTCCCCCTTACGCGTTCTTCAGCTTCACTTGCACGCTGGAAATGACGTCGGAATCGTTCGACGTCTTCGCCGTGGTTAAGTTCACCGTGTCCACAATGGGGCTTTGCTCAAGCACCGCTAACACCGCGCTGGTTTCTTCCAGCGAAGCGTTGGCGAACTGCAGTTCCAGGTCTTGTTCCGTCAGCGTGACGCTACGCACGTCTGCCACCTGGGTAAGCGTGTTGCTGATCAGGTCTAACACGGCGTTGCGGTCCTGCAGGGCGCTCTCTTCGGGCGTCATCTGCGTAATGGCGTAACTGGCGTACTGGTTCTTCAGCTCTTCGTAGTCGGCGGACTGCTGCTGCAGCGAAAGAAGCTGCGTCTTCAGTCCGGCTTCGCGAGACTGGGCGGCGCCTAAGGTGGTCAGCAAGTCAACGAAGCCGAACTTCGCGATGGCCGCGATGAGCACAATTCCTAAGATGCCCAGCAGCACGGTCATGGTGGTGTTGCGCTTCTTGGGCTGCACCACCAAGTTGATGGTGGTCTTGCTGGGGATGGGCCCCGATTTGGCGCCCTTGCCGGTAAGGCTTATGTTGGGTAGCTTCAATTCCATGGCGACCCCCTACTGCATGGTTATGCCGGCGGCGCACGCGCACAGGTTCGCCTGGTTAAGGTTGATGGCGCCGGCTTGCGGCACCAGCGTGCCTATGCCTTCCACCGCCACGGTCACATTTTCCCGCAGCATGGCAATCATGGGCTCCACCAGCGCGCCCTTGCCGCCGTAGTATATGGTGTCCAAGTTACTTTGCGGGTAATTGAACCCGAAGAAACTGACGATGCGCTGCATTTCGGTGGCCAACTTGTCGTAGAGCTGCGTGCATTCCGGAATGCTTAGGCAGTTGTCGAAGTTAGAGTCCATGTACTGCCGCGCCATGGGGGCTTCCACGTTGAAGTGGCTGGCTATGGCGGCCACCAGGTTTTCCGTGCCGAAGTCTATGTGACGGGTGATTTCATATTTGGCCGCGGGGAACAAATACACGCGGGACGTGGTGGCGTCAACGTCCAAGAAGCAGTAGTCCTGCTTGCGCTGTTCGCCTAAGCGGTTGAACAGGTTGGAATAGGCCATCACGTTCGGCGTGGCTATGGAAAGCTTCAGGCCCGCGCGCTTCAGCATGGCGGCGTAGTTTGTGACTATTTCGGTGTTCACGCAGGCAGCCAATATTTCCAGTTCCTGGGGCGCGCCCGCTTCATCGGTGATGGTGGACATGACCGCGTAGTCGAAGGTGAACTGCTCGGAGGCATCTGCCAGGTAGTCCTTGAATTCGTAGGGCAGGTTCAAGGCCAGTTCGCTTTCGGTCATGACCGGCACCGTCACGCGGCGCGTGTACACGTTGTAAGAGGGAAGCACCAGCGCGGCGTACTTGGCTTTCACGCCGTTTTCGGCAAGCGCTTGGCGAATGGCGTCGGTGGCGGTTTCCAGCGACGTGATGCGCCCGTCTTTCACCAGGCCATCCGGCAGGTCGGCCACAACCGCGGCCTGCATGCCCGCTTCGCTGCACTGGGCCATATACAGTTGCTGGGCGCCGAACTGTAGCCCTACGATGTTGCTAGCCATGTGTGATGTGCACCTTCCTTAGCAAACTTGCTGCATCCTTAATAGTATAGCGCATGTGCCTGCCGCTCATTCGGTGGCCTTCCCGGTTGTCTGGTCGTGCCATTCGTCCCAGTCGCGCAGTTGGTCGCCCACGGCGCCGGGCACCCATTCGGCCACGTAGTCCATGCCTTTCCAGCTTACCTGGATGACCATGGTGTTGGCCTTGTGCGTGCGCGTGTTTTCGCCGGTCATGGCCACGTCGGCTTCGTTGTAGCCGGCGGGCTTGTTGCCGGTCAGGCAGTTTCCAATCTTGTCGAAGTACGCAATGTTCGTGCCGTCAGACAGCAGGTGTTTGGCGTCGTGTTCGGCACCGCTGCCGGAGCAGCCGGGCACTATACAGGTGCCCAGAGATTCCACGTGCACCAGGCTGGTGGCCGTGTTCATGGCGTTGGCGTCGTCGCCTTGCCACATGAGGTCTAGCATGAAGGCGATCAGGGCTACCACAAGGGCCACGACCACAATGCCGACACCAATGCCGCAGAGGACTTCCACGCGGGAAACGGCGCCTCGGGTGCGAGAGAGCAGGGAGGGCGGCCTGCGCCTGGCGGCGCTGCGGAACGGTATGTTGTGGTTGCGGGTCACGGTTTTCCTACATGCCGCTGTACATGCTGAACATGCTTACGTATAGGGCTATTACTATGTAGCCAGCGAACAACGCGATGAAAATCAAGGAGGCGGGTTCTATTTTGCTGATTACGCTTTGGGTGGCGCGTTCGGTTTCGTCGTCGTAGAAGCTGCCCATGGTTTCCAGCGTGGCTTCCAGCTCGCCGGATTCTTCGCCTATGCCTACCATTTCAACCAGCGTGTCGGGCATGCCGGGGATGGTGCGCATGCAATCCACCAGGCGTTTGCCTTCTTCCAGCTTGGCCACGCACTTTTCGGTGGCCTGCGCCATGGCGAAGTTGGTAAGCACGCGGCTGGTTATATCCACACACTGTGTGACCGGCAGGCCGCTTTTCACCAGCGTAGCCATGGTGTTTGCGAACGTGGCGGCGTTGGAAAGGCAGGCGATGTTGCCCGCCAAGGGCATTTTCAGCTTCACCCGCGCCCACCAGTCGCGGCCCTTCTCCGTCTTGATGAACAGGCGAAACGCCACAACCAACACCAGCACCACCAGCAGCATGACAATCCACCACTGCTGGAAGAAGTTCGAAACGTCTATGAGGATCTGGGTCATCAGCGGCATTTCGCTGCCGGTGGAATCCAAAATGTCTTTGAACGTGGGCACCACGGCCACCATCATCACGATGACCACCACGATGGCAATCATAATCACGAAGCACGGATACCCTATGGCGCCTATGAGCTTAGCCTTCGTCTTGCTGGTCTTTTCGTAGTAGTGCTGCAGCGTGCGGAAGCTTTCTTCCAGGTTGCCCGAAAGCTCGCCCGCGCGCAGGGTTTCGTAGAACAGCACGGGAAGCTTCTTGCCGCCGCGCTTTTCGAAGCTGGTGGCCATGCTGTGGCCGCTGGCAACGTCGTTGGCCACTTCTTCCAGGATGGCCTTCAGCCGCTTGTCCTGCGTTTGGTTAGCCACCAACTGCGTGCATTTGGACATGTTCATGCCCGCTTCGATGATGATGGCGAACTGCGAGCACATGATGGACAGCTGCTTTAAGTCTATCTTGCCGCTGCCTAAGTCGGCCTTCAGGAAGCTGGGCGCTTCCCGCGCTTCGGTAACGCTGCTGACCACGCGGCACACCTGACGCGCCTTTTCCAGCGCCTCGAAGCGGTCAAACGCCTCCACAACGCCTTCAACAGGCTGACCTGCCGGTGAAGTTCCTTTGTACTTGTAAACTGCCATGGGTGTTCTTTCTTGCTAGAAGGGGTGTGGGTGTGTTACAGGGGACGGAGGAGTGTGTCGCTTTTTTACACAAAAACAGAAAAACCACACGTCCCCGCCACACACCGCCCCAACCCGCCGAAGCCGCCGAAGCTTGCGGCTGCTTGGCTTGCGGGGGCGGCGCTGGGGGCATTGGCGCTTATCAGGGTGCCGTTGCCCACTATGCGGCCTACGTATTCTTCGTCGTGGCTGGCGTCTAAGGCCACCTGGGCGTCAATCTTGTTGCTGCGGTACAGGTCCAGCAGCGCGTTGTCCATGGTGATGGAGCCCAGTTCGGCGCTGGTGGCCAGCGCGTTTTGAATCTGTGGCGTTTTGCCTTCGCGAATTAAGTTGCGAATGGCGGGCGTGACGATCATTAGTTCCGCCGCCAGCGCGCGGCCGCCGCCAATCTTGGGCACCAGCTGCTGGCTGAGTACGGCATGCAGCGTGGTGGAAAGCTGCATGCGTATCTGCTGCTGCTGGCCTTCGGGGAACACGTTCACCACGCGGTCGATGGATTCCGCCGCGCTGTTGGTGTGCAGCGTGCCTAACACGAAGTGGCCGGTTTCGGCCGCGGTCAGCGCGGTTTCTATGGTGTTCAGGTCACGCATTTCGCCGATGAGCACGATGTCAGGGTCTTCACGCAAAACCGCGCGCAGGCCGTTGGCGTAACTTTCGGTGTCGGTGCCAATTTCACGCTGGTTGATGGTGCACAAATCTGGGTTGTACACGTATTCCACGGGGTCTTCCAGCGTGATGATGTGTTCGTGGCGCGTGTGGTTGATGCTGTCAAGCAGCGCGGCCATGGTGGTGGATTTACCGGAGCCGGTTTCGCCGGTGACTAGCACGATGCCGCGTTGGATACGCGGGAAGTTCATGACCGCACGCGGCAGGCCCAACGTATCTAGCGCCGGAATTTTGTCCGACAGCAAACGCAAAGCCATGGACGCGTGGCCCTTTTGGCGGAAGATGTTGATACGGATGCGCACGCCGGCCAACGTGGTGGCGGCGTCTAATTCGCCAATGTCTTCGATGCTTTTGTAGTTTTTGCCCACCAGCTGGCGCGCCATGTCTTCGCAGTCGTCGTGCGTAAGCGGCGCGTGGCCCGGCATGTCTATCAGCTTGCCGTCTACGCGGTAGCGCGGGGGCAGCCCGCACACCAAGTGGACGTCGGAAGACCCGGCCGCATGCGCTTGGTCAATCAGTTGCTCTACAGTTGCTGCCATACGCTTCCTCCTTGGGGCCCGTGCTTAATCCAAAGAATTGATGGTCCTCTTCGCTTCTTCCAGGGTGGTGGTTCCTTCTACTACCAGGTCTATTACGCTCTTGGACAGGGTTTGGAAACCCGTGTTGTCCAGAATGACGCGCAGGTCTTCGCGAGAAAGCCCTTCCATGATGCCGCGGCGCATTTCCGGGCCAATCATCATGATTTCGAACACGGCGGTACGGCCGCGATAGCCCGTGTGGAAGCACATGGGGCAGCCGGCGCCGTGGTAGAACTTCGCGTCTGCGGGGAACATGCCTTCCAGGCCAGCCATTTCTTCTTCGGTGGGCGTGTATTCTTCACGGCAGCGCGGGCACACAGTGCGCACCAGGCGCTGGCTTATGACGCCGCGCAGGGCGCTGCTGATCAGATAGCGCTGCACGCCAATGTCCAGCAGGCGGTCAATGGTGGAAATGCTGTCGAAGGTGTGGATGGTGGACAGCACCACGTGGCCCGTGATGGCGGCGCGCATGGCAATTTCGGCCGTTTCGCCGTCGCGGATTTCGCCTACGGCCACGATGTCGGGGTCTTGGCGCAGGATGGAGCGCAGGCCGCTGGCGAAGGTGAGGCCGGTCTTTTCGTCGATCTGCACCTGGTTGATGCCGTCCATGTTGTATTCCACGGGGTCTTCCAGGGTGATCATGTTCACGGTTTCGGTGTTCAGTTCCTTCATCATGGTGTACATGGTGGAAGATTTACCGGAACCCGTGGGGCCCGTGATCAGGATAACGCCGTTGTTCAGGCTGGTCAGCTGCTTGTACAGGCGCAAATGTTCGCCGCGCAGGCCAATGCCGGCGGGGTTGAACAGCTGGGTGGATTTGTCCAGCAAGCGGATGACCACGTTTTCGCCGTAGATGGTGGGCAGCGTGGAAATACGCAGGTCGATGTCGCGGTTCTTGATGCGCACGTTGCTGCGGCCGTCTTGGGGCACGCGGCGTTCGGCTATGTTCATGCCGCCCATGATTTTCAAGCGGCTGATCACGCTTCCCTGCAGGTCACGCGGCACGGTTAACACGTTGCGCATCAGGCCGTCGATGCGCATGCGCACCTGCATGTCCGCTTCGCGCGGGGAAAGGTGGATGTCGGAAGCGCGTTCGGTGGCGCCGCGTTCAATGATGGAGTTCACCAGGCGGATGGTGGGCGCGCTTTGGGCGTCGCTTTCGCTGTCAAGGGTGTTGGTTTCGAAGCTGGGGCTGTCGTCGGTGCGCTCTAGCAGGGCTTCGTTGCGCATGTCTTCTATTGCCCGGGCGGCGCCTTCGTTGCCGTACAGCTGCATGATGGCGCGGTCGATGCTGGTTGTGTTGGAAACCATGGGGATGATGCGGCGGCGACTGGCGGCGCGCGCGGCTTCCTGCGCTTCGAAGTTCATGGGGTCGGCCATGGCCAGGTACAGTTCGTCCGGCGTGGCGCGCACCGGCACTATGTCGTATTTCTTCGCGATGTTTTTGGGTACGAAGTTGGTCAGTTCGGCGGGCAGGGTCATGTGGGACAGGTCCACAAAGTCGATGCCCAACTGCATGCACAGCGTGTCGATGATGTCGGCTTCGGTGCATACCTTTTCCTGCACCAACACCTGGCCCAGGCGCCGGCCGGTGCCCTTTTGGGCGGCCAAGGCGGCCATCAACTGGTCTTCAGTGATGACGCCGTTATCGATGAGCATGTCGCCAAGTCGCTTGTATGCCATCTGAATTTCCTTACTGCTAGTGGTGCAAATCTTACGCGCAGTTTGGATTCATTATACCCCTGCAAAAAGGCTGGAAAAGGAACAAATAAGTGACAAGTGAAAGGGGCAAAGTGTGGGTTTTTGGTGGTACGGTGGGGGCGGTCCTGGATGAGTCGAAATGGTGCCTGAACTGTGACAGCTACCATTTCGACTCATCCAGCGCCGCCCCAAGTCATAAATTCCTTACACCAGGCAGCTGTCCAGCTGGGCTACCACCGCGTCTTTGTCCATGTAGCGGCCTATGAAGACCAGCTTCACTTTGCGGTCGCCCAGTTCGGGGTCCCAGTCATCCAGCAGGGCGGGCACTTCGGCGAAGGCTTCCTGCTGCTCTTCGGGGGTCATGGCGGCCACGAAGAGACCGGCTTCCGTGATGTAGAACTGCTTGCCGGCCTGTTCGAACATCAGGCATTCGTCAGAGTCTTGCGACCACAGCTGCCCCTTGCAGCGGATGATGCTGCGCGGCCAGCTTTCCACGGCGGCGGAAAGCTTCGCCAGGTCCATGGGACGGCGGCGCTCATACACAAAGGTGGAGATGTCGTATTCCAGCACTTCTTCCTCTTCGTGCTCTTCGGGGTGTTCCATGGCGTCCACCCACACAGCCGAATCGTACACCTTGTCGAACTGGAAGCGGCCCGTGTTCACCAGTTCGCTCATGGGCACGTTGCAGTTGGTGGCCTCAATGATGACGGCGTCTTTCTGCAGGCCACGCACCAGGCCACGCAGTTCGGCAATCTGTTGGGGCGTCACGGTGTCGGCCTTGTTCAGGATAAGCGTGGTGCAGAATTCGATTTGCTGGATAAGCAGGCTTTCGATGTCCTCTTCGTCGATGTCTTCGGCCATCAGGTCTTCCCCGCCGTTGAATTCGTCGAACATGCGCGCGCAGTCCACCACGGCCACAATGTTGTCCAGGTCCAGCAGGGCCGGCTGATCGGCGGAATCTTCGCAGAAGGCGCTGATGGTGTAGGCGATGGGGATGGGCTCGCAGATGCCGGACGCTTCGATGATGATGTAGTCGAACTGCCCGGAATTGGCCAGGTCCTGCAACTGCTGGGCCAAGTCTTCGGCCAGCGAGCAGCAGATGCAGCCGTTGGTCATGGCCACCAGGCTGTCGTCGGTTTCGGCCACGGCGCCGGTCTTGGCAATCAGTTCGGCGTCCACGTTCACTTCGCCGATGTCGTTCACTATGACGGCGGCGCGGATGCCTTCGTTGTTAGACAAGATGTGGTTCAGCAGGGTGGTCTTGCCGGCTCCCAGGTAGCCGGTGATCATGGCAATCTTAACGCGTTGTTGCTCCCCCATGGTTTCCTCACTTTCGGTGTGCCGCGCGGCGGGCGCGGCGATGGTCTGGATGCAGTTCGGTGGTTATGCTAGCACTCCCCCGCGTGCGCGTCAGCCCACTTGGGTTGGCGGTCGTAGGTAAGCAGGCCGTTGGTTTCTTCCTCTACGTCGGTAAGCTGGGAGTACACGTAGCCCGCCAGGCCCTTGGGCTGCAGGCTTTCGGCGTTCGCAAGCGTTTCGCGGACGGCCTGCCACCAGGCGGTTTGGCTTTCGTAGGTGGCGTAGCCGTAGTCGGATTGCCCGGCGCAGTGGTCGGGCACGCCAAAGGACAGGCCGCCGAATTCGCCCAGGAAGAACGCGCGGGCGGGCCGGCTGGGCCACACCTGCAGCGGGCGGAAGTAATTGTGCACGTCGTAGAAGCTGCTGCAGCCCTGGTCAAACCAGCCGCTGACGGCGTCGATGGGGCGCGTGGGGTCTAGCGCCGCAGCCTGAGCCGTTGCCTTCGCCGCGTCAAACTGCCCCCAGCCTTCGTTGAACAGCACCCAGCAGCACACGCTGGGATGGTTGCGCAGATGCTGGATGATGCCGCGCAGGGTGACGGCCCATTCGGCGCGCAGGGCTTCGCTTGCCGCGCCCAGTTTGCGCTGGTTGCGGGCGGTGTTGTCACGCATGCGGGTCCAGCTGGCCTTGAACAGCGTGGGCTTGTAGCTGACATGCCACGTGCACACGTCGCTGCCGCCACCGCAGGGCATGTCCTGCCACACCAGCAGACCCAGCCGATCGGCGTGGTAGTACCAGCGGCTGTTTTCCAGCTTGATGTGCTTGCGCAGCATGTTGA
Organism: Coriobacteriia bacterium; assembly: GCA_030523425.1. Lineage (GTDB taxonomy): Bacteria > Actinomycetota > Coriobacteriia > Coriobacteriales > Eggerthellaceae > JAUNIP01. Next base: position 1,553 of record JAUNIP010000021.1, on the reverse strand, counting down.
AGCCGGCGCTTTTGACGGCTTGGATGTCCGCCTGCAAGGCGGCGTCCGATGGCGGGGTGAGCAGGCTTTCGGGCCAATAGCCCTGATCAAGCGCGCCTTTCACAAAGTAGGGTTCGCCGTTCAGAAAGAAGCGCGGGGTGCCTTCGGCGTCCGGGCGCACTTCAACGCGGCGGAAGGCCACGTAAGTGTTCACCTGGTCGTCTTCGAAGGTCAGGCGCAAGGGGTACAGCGTGGGCGATTGGGGGCTCCACAGCTGCGGGTTGGGCACCTGCAGTTCCACACGCGCTTGGCCCGACCACGACGGCGCCGATGCCTGCGTGAGCAGCGTGCCCGTGGGGCGGGGCTCCCCTTCGCTGGGGGCATACACTTGCACGGTGAGGGTGCCCTTGCAGTTGACCCGGGCGTTTACGGCAAGCTGCCCGCTTTCGATGTTCGCCTGGTACGTGAAGCTTTCTATGCGCACGGCGGGCACGGTTTCCAGCCACACGGGCTGCCAAATGCCGCTTTGCGCGGTGTACCAGATGTCGCCGCGGGACAGGCGCTGCTTGCATGTTAGTTGCTGGGCAGGGTTTGTGGCGTCGGCTACGGCCAGCGCCAGGTGGTTTTCGCCAACCAGCAGCAGGTCGGTTATGTCGTAGGAAAACGGCAGGTAGGCGCCGGTATGCGTGCCCAGCAGCGTGCCGTTCAGCCACACAGCGCACGCGTGGTCCACGCCGTCAAAGTGCAGCAAGACGCGCTGGTCGGGCTGGGGCTTGGGGATGTGCGCCGGCCGCGCGTCCGAGTTGCCCGCAGCCCGCACCGGCAGCACCCCACGCGCGGGCGCCGCCACGGTGAACGTGCGCCAATAACGCAGCGTCTGCCCCGGCTGCAGCTGCTCCCCCACGCCTGAAAGCGCGGTTTCGGGGGAAAACGGCACCAGGATGTCTTGCGGGCAGTCGGCTTCCGCGGGCGCTTCCAGCTGGCCTAGATCCACCGCGGCGGGGGCTGCACTGCCGGCTTCACCGCTAATTCCGCACTTCCACAGCCCGTTCAGCATGGCCACGTCAGCCCGCGCAAACGCCGGCCGCGGATGCTCCTGCAGCACACAGCAGGGGTCCACTTCCCTGCCCCATTGCGTAATAAGCGGCTGCAAATCCGCCTGTTCATGGGCCTTTGGTTTCGCGGTCAGCACGCGCTTGAAATCTAACATGGCAAGCTCCCTTGGTGGCGGTTCATACTGTTTCGATTGTACCCAAACGCTGGAAACCAAGCTGTAAAACATCAAATTTGAACGAGTTTTCCGTTCCCGTGGGCAGAATCTACACTTTTCCGCGTTGATTTGCCCGGAGCGCCTACACCTTACGGAGTCCAAAACGGCCAGGAAATCAAAAACTCCTGGTCAGAAGCATGGCTCTAAAGCAGCTGGAAATCTGTCCGAACCAAGATGGCCCCGTTAACCTTACAACAGACCTAAACTCACGCGGAAAAGCGTGAATTCTGCCCACGAAATCAAAATTTAGCGCTTGAATCTTCAAATCAATTGCAACGTGGTCGAGTAATGGACCTCGTGCGGC
>JAUNIP010000081.1 GCA_030523425.1 Coriobacteriia bacterium | reverse complement strand
GGGAGCGCCGGGAGCACCAGCAGCGGGGGCGCCGCCACCAGCAGGAGCGTCACCATTCATATACTTGGTGAAGTCGCACTTGCAGAAGGGGCACTTCTTCATAACCATACCACCCATAGCCTGGATAGTCTTGCCGCACTCAGGGCATTCGTTTCCGCCAGCATCGGAACCAGCCGGTCTAAAACACATAGGGCATCCTCCTTATTATTAAATCCCCAATAACAGTTATGCGCGTTTCCGCACACAAGTGAAGCTCTGCCGTGCGGGGCATTTGAGCACAGCACGAATGCTTTCCGCACAAGAACATTGCAAGTATAGCACACAACGCCAGAGCGAGTTCAAGTTCTTTAAAATATTTTCTATTTCAACTATATTAATTTAGCACTATTAGACTATGTCTAATATCTAGTGCACTATCAAGAAATTTTGACGATGGGGGCATAATCCTTCAGCAACTTCTTCGTCTGGCCGCTCTTGGCAAAGCGAATATGCAGCGTGTCGCCGTCTACCTTGGTCACTTTGCCGCGTCCGAACGTCTTGTGGTCTACGGTGTCACCCACCGCAAAAGTCATGCCTGCCGCTGCCTTTTTGCCTGCATTGGGGTTTTCACGCCACTGTGAGCGGTTGCCAGACGCACTTGACCGGCCAAACACACGTCCTTCGCCCGCTTCGGCCCCGCTGCCAGAAATACCGCGCCTGCTCCCCCGCTTTTCCCAGCCCGTGCCGCTGAAACCAGCTGACCCTATACCGCTGGTCTGGCGCAGCTCCATAGGAATTTCGCCCACGAAGCGCGAAATGGGGTTAGCCTGCGTGTTCCCGAATATCTGGCGCGACTGCGCGCAGGTAAGGTACAGGAACTTGCGGGCACGCGTGATGGCCACATACGCCAAGCGGCGCTCTTCTTCCACGCCCATGGTGTCCCCCATGGAGTTCATGTGCGGGAACAGCGTTTCTTCCATGCCCGCCACGAATACGCAATCGAATTCCAGGCCCTTGGCGGAATGCACGGTCATCAGGGTTACGTACGACCCGCCCTCTTGCACGCTTTCCAAGTCGGTGCGCAAGCGCACCCATTCCAAAAAATCCGCCAACGAATCGCCCCGCAGCACACGGAGCGGCTGGTCCTCCCCTTCCGTGGGTGCCTCGAACAGGGCATCAGCGTCGTCGTGGGTTTCCACGTATTCGTCCACCACGCCCAAGAATTCCTTCAAGTTCTCAATACGGCCTTGCGCTTCGTCGGTGTTTTCGGCTTCAAGCGCCGTTATCAGACCCGTCTTTTCGATGATGGCCTCTATCACGCGGCGCAGTTCGCCGGAATAGGTGCTGCCTTCCTTCACCACTGAAACGAAATCAGCGATGTTGCGCCGTGCAGCGGCGCGCAGACTGTCATCCACAATGCACATTTCCGCAGCGTCCATGAACGTGCAGTTGTTGGCGCGTGCCACACCTTCCACGTATTCGATGGACGTCTTGCCAATGCCGCGGCGCGGCACGTTGATCACGCGCTTGGCGGCAATGTCGTCGGCGGGGTTCACCACCAGCGTCAAATACGCCATCAGATCGCGGATTTCCGCGCGGTCGAAGAAGCGCACGCCGCCCACAATGCGGTACGGCACGCCGGCACGCAGCATCATGTCTTCAAGCACGCGGGACTGCGCATTAGTGCGGTAGAACACGGCCATCTGCAAGTACGACATGCCCGCGCTGTGGCGCTTTTCTATTTCGCCTGCAATCCATCGGCCTTCGTCGCGGCCATCGGGAGCAACGTAGACGTTAATCTTGTCACCGGCTTCCGCGGCGGTGAACAGTTTCTTGGCCTTGCGGTTCTGATTGTTGGCAATCACGGCATTCGCAGCGGCCAACACGTTGCCCACGCTGCGGTAGTTCTGTTCCAGCTTCACCACGTGCGCATGCGGATAGTCCGTTTCAAACTCCAAGATGTTGCGAATGTCGGCACCGCGCCAGGAATAGATGGACTGGTCGTCGTCGCCTACCACCATGATGTTTTTGTACTTCGCCGCCAACAGGCGCGTGATTTCGTACTGGGCCTTGTTGGTGTCTTGGTATTCGTCCACCAGCAGGTAACGGAAGCGCTGTTGGTAAGCTTCCAGCACGTTGGCGTTATTCTTCAGCAGCAGGTAAGCATACAGCAGCAAATCGTCGAAGTCGAAGGCGTTCGCAGCCTTCAGACGCTTCTGCAATTCCTCATACACCCGCGCCGCCACGCGCCCCACCGGGTCGTTCACTTCGCGGGCGAAGTTGCCTGGGGTGACCAGTTCGTTTTTCGCCGTGGAAATGCGGTTGCGCAGGGCATTCAACGGAAAGCGCTTGGGATCGATGTCCAGGTGCGCCATGATGTCTTTCACCAGGCGCTTTGAATCGTCATCGTCATAGATGGTGAAATTCTTGGTGAAGCCTAGCAGTTCGGCGTCTGCCCGCAGCATGCGCACACACATGCTGTGGAAGGTGGACACCCACATGCCGCGCGAAACCGGCCCCACCAGCGCGCCCAGACGCTCTTTCATTTCGTTGGCCGCCTTGTTGGTGAAGGTGATAGCCAAAATTTCCCACGGCTGCACGTTGTTGTTGGCCAACAGGTGCGCAATGCGATAGGTAAGCACGCGGGTCTTGCCGGAGCCGGCTCCGGCCAACACCAACAGCGGGCCTTCCGTGGTCAGCACCGCTTCGCGCTGCGGCGGGTTTAAGGTATCGATATCTAAGGGCATGGGCGCTCTCATTCTTCGCGGGGTGGGGGATGTTTTTCGCGGGAGAAATGATAGCAAAGTAGCGGGCCCTTTGTCTTGCCGCAAGCGGTATGATGGTCACACGTTTTTATTAGCTTCACCAAACGCAAGGAGAGCCATGTCTGCAACCGCTCCCGCCCAAAAAGTCATCGTGTTGGACTTCGGCGCGCAATACGGCCAGCTTATCGCCCGCCGCGTGCGCGACCTGCACGTGTATTCCGAAATCATGCCCTGCGACGCCACGGCTGAAGAAGTGGCTGCAGCCCAGCCTTCCGCCATCATTTTGTCCGGTGGCCCGGCCAGCGTGTATGCCGAAGACGCCCCGCGCATAGACCCCGGCGTGCTAGAGCTGGGCATTCCCGTGCTGGGCTTCTGCTACGGCCACCAAATAATTGCTGTCACCCTAGGCGGCGAAGTGGGCCACACAGACAAAGGTGAATACGGCCCTGCGCCGCTGACGCACCACGAAAACAGCCGCTTGTTCGAAGGCACGCCCGCAAGCCAAACCGTGTGGATGAGCCATCGGGATGCCGTTACCTGCATCCCGCCTAAGTTCGCCATAACGGCGCGCACCGACATTTGCGGCGTGGCAGCCATGGAATGCGAAGCACGCAAGATTTACTCCACACAGTTCCACCCCGAAGTGCGCCACACCCCTTACGGCAACCAGATGCTGAGCAACTTCCTGTTTAACATCTGCGGGCTGCAGCCCAACTGGACCATGGATTCCATCATCGAAGATTCCGTGGCCGCCATCCGCGCCCAGGTGGGCTCAAGCCGTGTGATTTTGGGCCTTTCCGGTGGCGTGGATTCTTCGGTGGTTGCCGCACTGTGCGCAAAGGCCATTGGCAAGCAGCTTACCTGCGTGTTCGTGAACCACGGCCTGCTGCGCAAAAACGAACCCGAAGAAGTGGAGGAAATCTTCACCAAGCTGTTCGACGTGGACTTTGTGCACGTGCACGCCGAAGAGCGCTACGCGAAGTTGCTGGCCGGCGTCACCGATCCCGAACAGAAGCGCCGCATCATAGGCACCCAGTTCTGGAACGAATTCTTCGCTGTGGCGCAAGATTTGGCCGAAGACGGACGCCCCGTGCAGTTCATGGCGCAGGGCACCATCTACCCTGACATTATTGAGAGCGGCGCGCGCAAGACAGGCGGCAAGGCTTCCACCATCAAAAGCCACCACAACCTTATCCCCTTCCCCGAAGGTGTGCACTTCGACCTGATTGAGCCCTTGGACCACTTCTTCAAAGACGAAGTGCGCGCCCTGGGAAGCGCGTTGGGCCTGCCCGAATACCTGGTGCACCGCCAGCCCTTCCCCGGCCCGGGCTTGGCCATTCGCATCATCGGCGACGTGACGCCCGAAAAACTGGACATCCTGAAGAACGCCGACGCCATAGTCCGCGAAGAGCTTGACGCCTATAATGATCGCCTGTTCCAAGAAACCGGCGAGCGCAACAGCGAGCACAGCTGCTGGCAGTACTTCGCCGTGCTGCCCGACATCAAAAGCGTAGGCGTGATGGGCGACGAGCGCACCTACCAGCGCCCCATCATTTTGCGCGCCGTGGAAAGCACCGACGCCATGACCGCCGACTGGGCGAAGTTGCCCTACGACGTGCTAGGCCGCATAAGCAGCCGCATAGTGGCCGAAGTGCCCGGCGCCAACCGCGTATGCTACGACATCACACCCAAACCGCCAGCCACGATCGAGTGGGAATAAATCCGCACATTACTGTGATGTTGTGAGGGATGGTAAGCCTCGGTAATCCTGCGTAACCGTTGGACACGCAAGCCACGTGGACGCTTTGAGTTAGAAGGCTCTCCGGACTCGGTTCCGGAGGGCCTTTTTCATGGGTTTGAACTGGGATTTCGCGTAATACGTGACTCTTTGACGATGCTGCCACACATCCAGAAGTCACAGTAATGTGCGGTTCACCTGCGGTGACGTCAGGGTTTGCAAAAGGGTGTACTCACGCATGGCTCTGCACCGAGAAAACCGAAAGTTTTTGTACTCATACTGTACTCACGGGATTTAGCGGGGCTTTTGCCACTTGCGCACCAAACCCGTCAAGCCGGTCACACTGAGTATTGCGCGCTTTGCGTAGCACCCGTTTCGCGGTTTCCGTATCACCTTC
>JAUNIP010000001.1:10933-99291 GCA_030523425.1 Coriobacteriia bacterium | reverse complement strand
CATACGTCCAGCCGGGCGAAACCTTGCTCATTCAGCCCGTGAACGGGGGAGCGCCTCTGTATTACACCGACAGCTATTTCAAGATTGACCAGGTGTTCCGAGGAGAAATAAACGGCATAGACACCAAGGCGAACAACGGTGAAGTGGTGTTCGCGGTCAGGCAACTGGGAGGATCTGACCAAGGAGCGGCCACGGTGAGCGATTCTTCCGCGGTCTTCAAGCAGGGCGAATCGTATTTACTGTTCTTGTACGCAATTCCTGATGGGTCTGATTACAACACCGAAGGCGAGCACTTCTATTTGGTGAGCGGCAGCGGCGGCGCGTGGGCAGTGGCTGCGGATGGCGCCTTCGCTAAGCCGGACGGAACAACGGTGGTTTCGGCGGAGCAAGTTCAGGAAGCTGTAAACACCGCTTCGCCTGAAACCGCTTCGGAGCGCTATCTGAAAAGCAAGGAAGCCTACCTGGAAGACTTAAGAAGCCTGGTTGAAAAAGGAGAACTTCCAGAAGAGTCCTATCAGCAAGCTGTCGCAGAGTACGAAAAGGAAGCGACCAGCTACGCCACGATTGTTTCTAAGGGCTAGAGCGTAAGGGCTTTTTGTGCACACAAGGGCGCCTGGGCAACCTGTGTCCGGGCGTTTTTTGCGCGAAATGCGGTGGCCACGGTGCGCCTGCCTTTCTGGGCGATAATTCCAGCCGCACAGCTTCCCGCGCAGCCGGCGAAATGGCGCTATACTGCTGTTATGTGCTGGAAGCATGAACGGGGGATGATTTATGGGTCTGCTTCAATGTTCGGATACGTATTGGCATTTCGCGGGGCAGTGCACGCAGTGCGGCCATTGCATGCATGCCTGTTCTTCGCTGACCACGGCAAACATGACGCTTGGCGAAATTGCCAAGGCCATGTTGGAAGCCGAACGCACGGCGGAATGTGTGGAAGACTTGTGGGCCAACATTGTTTCCAACGAACGCCTGGTCCAGGCGGTGCGCGGGTGCTTTTTCTGCACGTCGTGCAAGAACACGTGCTTTGCGCACAATGACGTGTGCGACCTTATCTACCACTGCCGTATAGACTTCCAGAACCTGGGGCTTATCCCGCGCGGGGCGTGGAGCAGTGTGCAGGTTGACCAGGAATGGGACATCTTCACGGCGTACCGAGCGGTGCACGGCATTTACCTGACCGACCTGACGCGCCATGTGGCCACCGAAGACCATGCGGCCGAAACTGACTGCGCAGTGGCCTTCTTCCCGGGCTGTTCCATGGCGGCCTACGCGCCGGAGCTTACGCGCGAAATCTTTGCCACCATAGAAGGCATGGCGGGCAAGACCACCCTGATTGACCACTGCTGCGGAAGCCCCCTGAAAAGCGCCGGATTCTACGACCGCGCCGAAGCACTGTGCGATCGCATAGCCGAAGAGGTGCGCGCGTCCGGCGTAAGCCTGATGGTGTGCGTGTGCCCGGGCTGCGCGAACGCCATGCGCACTACGCTGGCGCGCGCGGGCCTGAACGTGGACGTGGTCAGCTTGGCGGCCTTCTTGGCGCAGCGGGGCTTTACGCCCAAGCGTGCGCTGCCGGAAGGGCCGCTGTGCATTTCGAAGTCGTGCCAGGACCGCAACGGCACGTACCTGGACGAACTGTGCGCGGCGTTGGGCGTTGGTCCTGAAACGCCGTCTATCTTCCATGGTTGCTGCGGCGCGGGCGGCGCAGTGAGCGCGTTTGACCCCAACCGCCAAGCGCAGCAGGCCGACAGCAAGCTTTCGTTTGCGCCCGACGGCGCCACGGTGGTCAGCATGTGCCCCACCTGCACCTACACCTACGCATTTCGCTTGATGGACAGTCCGCGGCCACTTGCGAACAAGCACTACGCGGAACTGCTGTTTGAAAATCAATTCGACTGGGACACCGTGTTCGGCCAACTGAACAGCATGTGGTCCGGCGAATACGGCGCCTGGCTTGCCCAGGTGTTCGCGTAAGGGCGAAGGGAGGCAACCATGACTGAAGCAACCACCGCTTGCACCCAACCCACGGTGGCCATCATCGGCTACGGCACGGCGGGCGTGAACGCCCTGATAGGCCTGCGCAATGCCGGGTTCACCGGCCGCGTGCAGGTGTTTTCCAACATAGACACGCTGCCATATAGCCCCATCCTTACGTCTTACTACGCGGGTGGCGAAAAGACCTACGAGGAATGTTTCCCCTGGACAGCGGCCGAATTGGACGACTTGCACCCCGAAGTGGTGCGCGCTACGGTAACGAATCTGGATGTGGACGCGCGCACGGTTACCACCGCGGAAGGCGCGGTGTACCCCTACACGAAATGCGTGATTGCCACGGGCGCCCGCCCCATGTGCTACGGCTTCCCGGCCGATTGCGGCTACAGCCCGCTGGTGTTGCGCACCATGGCCGACGCCCAGCGCATGAAGGACGCATTCGAGAACCCAGCGTGCAAGAATGTGCTGGTCAGCGGCGCTTCCATGGTGGCGCTGAAAAGCCTGGAGGCAGCGCTTAACTGCGGCAAGCAGGTGACGCTGGTGGGAATGAACCCCCACGTGCTGGACTTCAACGCACTACCGGAAACAGCCGAACGCTTCGAAGCGGGCTTGCGCGCGAAGGGCGTGACGTTGAAGCTGGGCTGCACTATCAAGACGGTGGAAGTGGTGGAGGCCCCGGAGGGTCGCCTGAAGGTGGGCTTCGCCGATGGCAGCACGGGCTACTTCGACGAGATTTCGGTGTCTCATGGCATGCGTTGCAACCTGGACTTTGTGCCCGAAGGTGCGCTGGAGCTTGACCGCGCGCTGGTGGTGGACGACTTCATGCGCACCAGCAACCCGCATGTGTATGCTGCGGGTGACGTGGCCCAGGCGCTGGAGCTGGTTTCGGGGAATAAGCGCATCGTGGGCATTTGGAAGACCGCGGCCGTGCAGGGCTACTGCGCGGGTACGGCCATTGCCGCGGAATTGGCGGGCGCGCAGCCCAGCCCGGCGGCGGCGTATGAGGGCGCCATTCCCACCAACACCATCGCGGTGAACGGCACACTGTTCATTTCCGCTGGCACCATGGACGTTACCGAAAACCGCACGGTTGACGTGCGCGAAACCGACGACATGACGGTGGTGTATGTGTTCGAAACCGCCGCAGACGGTACCCGCCGCCTGGCGGGCTTCAACCTGACGTGCGACACCGACGAAGAAGGCAGCGTGGCCTACGACACCGGCGCCATGCTGACCATGCGCATAGAAAGCGCGTTCGCGCGCTAGCGAAGGAGGAGCCATGGCAACGTTGCGTGTGACGCCCGCCCTGAAGGAGCACCTGGAGTACAAGCGCGCCAACACCATAGCCGTGCAGCTGCTAGACTGCGTGAATTGAGGCAGCCACGTAAGTGAGGTCGTCACTTTCGTTCCAAAAGGCCTGCTGCTGAAGCAGTGCGAAAAGACCGCCGCGCAGGTGCTAGAGGCCGATGGCATCCGCCTGATTATTTCCACGCCCAGCCTGGTGCCCGAAAACGTGGTCACAGCCGACTACGACCCCGACGCCCTGAAAAGCACCGTGGTAATTTCGGGCCTGGTCAACACTGTGGTCCCCGATCAGAGTGTCCCTCCCGCCGTGGCGTACGCGTAAGGTACCCAGCCGTTGCCGGGTGCAAAGCGTGCGTCCTGTGTCATTTCGACCGGAGGCGCGCCCTAAGGCGTGCCTGAGTGGAGGAATCTAGCCCGAGGGCAGGACCGCTCCCGGTGGGCGCTTCCTACTTCACAGTAATGCTGGCAATCTTCGCTTGCTTGTCTACGCTGGTGATGGAGCCCGAAGAAGCGTCATTCACGTTGCCCAAGTAGTCGGCCACAATGCTGTCCACAATGGCCATGCCGGCGTCGTCAATGTAGCCGAACGCGGCATAGGACCCGTTCAGTGAACGTGAAACCGACGTGCCTGAACCCAGCGTCACGAAAAACGTGGACGTGGCGGAATCCGGTTGGCTGCTGCGGGCCATGGCCACCACGCCCTTGGTGAAGTGGTCAGCCAGCGCATTGTTCACGCCGTTGCTGGAAAATTCGCCCTTGATGGATGAAAGCCCGTCGTTGACCATAGCAGCGGAATTGTTGCTGCTGCCGCCCTGCATACAGAAGTCCTTCACGAAGCGATAAAACGTCAGGCCGTCGTAGAAACCTTGGTTGGCCAAGTTCGTGAAGTTTTCCACGGTCAGCGGTGCCTCTTCGCCGTACAGCGAAATGGTGAAGGGATCGTAGCCTTCCACCGTCACGGTGGCGGTGGCGGTTACCTTCAGGCTGCCTATGTCAAACGAGCTGCTGGAAGAATTGGTGTTGGAAGTGTTCTTGTTGGCGTTCGCATTCGTGTTGGCGGTGTTGTTCTTGTTGGCGTTCGCGTTGCTGTTAGACGTGTTGCCCGAAGCGCAGCCCGCCAGGGCAAACACCGCAATGGCCAAGGCCATGCAAACCGCCAAAACCTTACGTCCATTCTTCATGAGTATGCCTTTCCTTGATTCAAGACGGGTGCCGCCCCTGGATTACTCCGCCGGCGTCAGGGGCTTATCGCCTTCGTCGTCGGCGAACAGGTATTCGTGGGAGTGCAGCCAATCGGCAATGCGCACTTCGGGTGCGGCGGCAGAAGCTTCGTCCCAGCTGGAATTCAGCGTGCGCTCTAGCACCCAATCTGTGGGCTGCACTTCTTCGGGAAGGCGCTTCTGGATCAGCCCGTGCAGCTGTTCGCGTTCCAGCTTGTAGGTTTCCTGCACAGAAAGGTTCGTCAGTTCGGCCACCTCGAAGTAGGCGCCGTCGTTGTTGCGATAATAGAAGTTGTACGTACCATGCGTGCCTGGCGCAAGCCCTATGACGGCCGTGCCCAAAATGTTGTCAGAGGCCTTTTCCCGGCACAAGAATACGTCCAAGTGGTGCATAACGCGCTCCTTCCCAAAGCGGTTGTATGTGCGCACGAACATACCACAAGCATTGCCCCGCCACAAGAACAGCCTAACGGCGAGTCTCGCAACAGGTGAGAAATTCCTTCGCGAACCAAAGTCAGCGAGCGGCGCCGTTTGGCAAAACGGCGCAACCTTCTACATCATGCTTACCAGGTTGTCGGTTTCGCGGGCTATGCGCATTTCTTCGTCGGTGGTTACTACGCAGATGCGGATGGGGCTGTCGTCTATGGAAATGATGCGGTTCATGCCTATGGCGCCTTCCACGCGGTTGCGTTCCTTGTCCAAGATCATGCCCATGTGCGCCAGGCCGGCGAAGATGCGTTCGCGCAGGTCAGCGGAGTTTTCGCCTATGCCGGCCGTCATCACCACGGCGTCGGTGCGGGTCATGGCAGCGTAGTAACTGCCTATGGCCTTCTGGATGCGATACACATACATGTCTATGGCCAAGTTGGCGCGCTCGTCGCCCGCGGCGGCCTGCTGCAGCACGTCACGCATGTCCGAACTGCCGCCGGCAATGCCTTTGATGCCGCTGTCGCAGTTCAGAATGCGCTCCATTTCGTCGTAGTCGATGCCGTCGCGCCGCATGATATACGTGATGATGGCGGGGTCAATCGATCCCGAACGCGTGCCCATCATCAGGCCTTCCAAGGGCGTGAAGCCCATGGTGGTGTCTATGGACTTGCCGTGGTTCACCGCGGTTATGGACCCGCCGTTGCCCAGGTGGCACGTGATAAGCCCCAAATCGCGCAAGGGGCGCCCCAGCAAGTTGGCGGCCTGCTGCGCGGCGTAGCGGTGGCTGGTGCCATGCGCGCCGTAACGGCGGATGGCGTAGTCTTCGTAGTAGCGGTACGGGATGGGATACATGTACGCTTTCGGCGGCATGGTTTGGTGAAACGCGGTGTCGAACACGGCTGCTTGCGGCGTGTTGGGCAGCAGGCGGCGCGTCATGGCTATGCATTCGTCGGCTGCGGGGTTGTGCAGCGGCGCCAATTCTTCGCATCTCAGCAGGTTTTCCCAGGAAGCGTCGTCTATCAGGGCGGTCTTGGTGAAGTATTCGCCGCCGGCCACTATGCGGTTGCCTATGGCCTCAATCTGGTCAAGCCCGCTTATGGGGCTTTCCGGGTCGTCGCAGATGATGTCTAACAGCTTGGCCAAGCATTCCGCTACCGAAAGGCCCGCCACGCCATAAGTGGCCTTGTGGAATTCCGGCGCGTAGGAAATGGACATGCGCGCATCAGCCGCCCCCACCTTTTCCGCCAAGCACCGCATCAGCGATATCTTCCCGTCGGTTTGAATGAGTTGGGACTTCAAGCTTGAGCTGCCAGCGTTAACCACCAAAACCAACATGGCGCGTCCTTTCCTTGTAGAGCCTGCCATGTCTATGGTAAACGAAGACACCAAGAATGCTATGCGCTTTTCGATACCTTGGCCCGCCCGTTCGCAGTGTTGGTGGAAAACATATACTCATGGTACAATTTCACAGCTACAGCTACACGTTTTTTTCGCCCGCGGCGCAAGGGGAAAGGGACCTTCGTGGAGTTTGAGGCGTACAAGGGCAGCAAGTTTGTCTATGTTGTCAACGAAGACCACCGAGTGGTCTATGCCAACGACGCCATGATGCAGTTTCTGCCCAGCATACAGATAGGCAAAACCCAGCATCGCGACCTGTTTCCAACATATAGCCTTGAGGAAACTCCCACCCTGTCTTCCGACCGGGAAGGGGAAATGACCATCTTCGACCGCGCACTAGAGCAGTGGGTGAACGTGTCCAAGATTCCCATCGAATGGCCGGGCGCGGGGGAGTGCTCCATGGTCATTTGCGCCTTGGCCAGCGCCACCAATCGCAGCGTGGTGGAAAACATCCCGTTCATGGCAGGCTACGACGTGTTCATGGTGATGAACATCACGCAGGACACCTGTCAGTGCCTGCTGCCAGGCGGCAAAAAAAGCCCGGCTTCCATAGAAGGCGAAACGCTTGCCGGTTTGATTGGGCGCACGAAGAAAAATATCGTCCATCCGCTTGACCAGGATCGATTCCAACAATTCTGGGATTTCCCCACGCTGTGGGATCGCTTGGCCGCCGAAGGCACCGTGCGCGATGAATTCATGGAGCATAATCCTTCGGGCGGTTGGGACCTGGTGCACATCACGCTGGTTCCTGAAATTCCCGAAGTGACCGATGACCAGGTGATAGTGGCCATGTATACCGTGGTCCCGGCGCCGCAGCTTTCAGAAATTGCGACCCGCGCCAATCAGGCCGATCAAAGCATTCTGCCCAAGCCCACCCGCAAGGACGCGCTTGGGAGCATTGCTTGGGTGGCCGACGTTGCCCCGCGCGCTGAAGGCCTGCTAGACGGCGCTCCCGCCGGCCATAAGGTAATTTTGGCCTTCGATGTGGAAAACTTCCGCTTCTTCAACCGCTGGCTGGGCCGCCAAACCGGCGACGAGCTGCTCAACCGCTTCGCGCAGTACCTGCAGAAGCTGGGGGTGGAACAGGGCGCCGTGGTATGCCGCACCAGCGCGGACGGCTTCGCTGCCATGCTTTCCTACAACCTGCACAACCTTGAAGCCATCCAAGCCGACCTGCGCGCCATTGTGCGCGAGGTTTCTTCCAACGAAGGGTACCGCTTGGGGGTTGGCTGCTACCTGATAGTGAACGTTCGCATGCCGTTTGGCGACATGGTGGATTGCGCGTTGTCCGCGGCGTCTAAGTCGCTAGACAACTACGGGCCGCACCTGCAGTGGTACGACCAGGAAAAGGCCGATGAAAAGGAGCGCCTGCTGCGCATGGTGCCCGAAGTGCGGCAAGCCTTAGCGCGCGACCAGTTCGAAATTTACCTGCAGCCGAAATGCCTGATGAACACCGAACAGATTGTGGGCGCGGAAGCCCTGGCGCGTTGGAACCACCCGGAACGAGGCATTTTGTCGCCAGCGGAATTCATTCCCGTGCTGGAAGAAACGGGCGAGGTGTACCTGCTAGACCGCATGGTGTGGCGCAAGACGTTCCAGCTGATTGCGGAATGGATCTACCAGGGCCTGCCTGTGGCTCCCATTTCGGTGAACGTTTCGCGGCAAGACCTGGTCATCATGGATGTGCCGAAAACCTTCGCCGATCTGGCCCAGGAATACCATGTGGACCCGTCATTCGTGGAAATAGAGGTCACCGAAAGTGCGTTCATGGAAGACAAGGCTTTCATGAACAGCGTGTTAGAAAAGCTGCGCGAAGAGGGCTTCAGCCTTCTAATCGACGACTTCGGCAGCGGCTATTCATCGCTGAACATGTTGAAGGACGTTTCGGTGGATGCATTGAAGTTGGACCTGAAGTTTTTGGATTTCACCAGCGAAAACGCTTCCAAAGCCGTTTCCATTGTGCACAGCGTGGTGGAAATGTCGCACCTGTTAGGCGTGCCCGTTATTGTGGAGGGCGTGGAAAAGCAGGACCAGGTGGACATCCTGGAAGACATGGGCTGCCAGTACGCCCAGGGCTACCTGTTCTACAAGCCCATGCCGGCCAAGCAGTTCACGCAGCTGCTAGAGCGCGGGAAAGCGCTCATCCAGGGTGTGTTGGGCCACTACCGCTCGCAAGACCAGCGACGTGTGCTTCTGACGAAAAACGAATTCTACGACCAGGTGATCAATTCGGTGTTCGGTCCTATGGTGCTCTACGAACGCCGCGGCGAAGACATAGACATTGTCAAGTTCAACAAGCAGTTTTCACGGGTCATCGGTCCTGAAGAGTTGCTGCGCCGCCGGTATTCCATCCAGCAATACGCCATTCCGGAAGACGCGGCGGTCTTGCATGCCTTGCTGGACAAGGCTCAGGCAAACCCGCAGCAGCAGGTGGAGGGCACCATCACGTTCATCAACGAAAGGGGCGATCGGGCGCCTTATGCGGTAAGCTTCACGCTGTTCGAGCAGGAAGATGGTGTGCAGCGCTTCTTCGGCATGCCGCATCCGCTGACTACCGACGTGACCAAGGCGGTTTCTTTGGAAGCGCAAATGCGCATGCTGATGCTGTACAGCTCTGAAACCATTCTGTTCGTGCACAAGGACGGCGAAAGCTGGCGCTATCAGGTGGTTGTGCACGGGCTTGACAGCCGTATGGGGCTTGGCGTCTTAGCGCTGGAAGACGAACTGAACAATGGCGCGTTTTTCGGCCGCGTTGATGAGGAGTCCCGTGAGGCCCTCATGAAGAAGATGAGCATCAGCGACGGGTCGCATCGCCCGTTCACAGGGCATTTTTCCCTGCAGACAGAAACGGGTGAAACGCTGCATTTGTGCATGCGGGTAGACCTTGCCGAAGCCGAAAACGGCCGCGTAGCCTTCTTAGCCACCATCCACGAAGAATGCGACTTGGCCGCCGAACTGCGGCAAGGGTAACAAACGCGCGGGCGCCGGCGTGGCGGGCCTTGCTGGGGTCGTAAAATGCCGGCTGTGAATGAATGGGCGTCTCCAAAAAAAGCAAAAAGTCAGTTATGAACGAATCGCTCAAGCGCCTTGCGCTCAAAAGGGTATTCCAAGGGCGTTTGTTCGTGCATAACCGGCTTTTTCGACCCTGCATCCCGTGCTCCGGGGAGCAAATCGTTCACGACTAGCTTTTTGCTTTTTCGCGCGCGCCCGATTCGTTCACAACCCGTCTTTTTGCGCCCGCTCCCTTGTCGCCATAAAAAATGCGCAGCCTTTCGTGCCCTGCTGTGTTTTTCGCTCCTGTTGCTTTATGCTGTAGGGCGTGTTTTGGTCCGAGCAACGGGAGGCTTTCATGGGCGGTTTTTTTGGCGTGGCGTCTACGCGCGACGCGGTTGTTGACGTGTTCTTCGGCGTCGATTTCCATTCGCATTTAGGAACGAAGCGGGCGGGCATGGTGGCCCATCATCCTGACCTGGGCTTTCAGCGCGACATCCACACCATTGACAACACGCCCTTCCGCACGCGGTTCGAACCCGTGCTAGACAAGGTGAAAGGCAACACCGTTATCGGCTGCATCAGCGACAAAGACCCCCAGCCGCTGCTGTTTCGTTCGCACTTGGGCGTGTACGCGCTTACCACGGTAGGCGTCATCAACAACGCCGACGAACTGATCGAAACCTATCTTAGCCGCTCAGGCGGCCAATTCAGCGCCATGGGGTCGGGGGAAGTGAACCAAGTGGAGCTGGTGGCTTCGCTTATCAACCAAAAGGACACCCTGGTGGAAGGCCTGCGCTTTGCCCAGGAAACCATCGAAGGCTCCATGACCATGCTGCTCATGACCGAACACGGCGAAATCTACGCCGCCCGCGATCGCTTCGGTCGCCTGCCAGTGCTGGTGGGCAAAGACGAAAGCGGCTACTGTGTGACCTTCGAAAGCTTCGTGTACGACAAGCTGGGTTACACCGACGCGTACGAACTGGGCCCCAACGAAATCGTGCGCATCACCGCGCAGGGCTTAGAAACCGTGGCCGAAGCGGGCAACCAAATGCGCATCTGCGCCTTTTTGTGGACCTACTATGGCTACCCCAATTCCACCTACGAAGGCACCAACGTGGAGGTCATGCGCTACCGCAACGGCGAAATCATGGCCCGCGACGAAGCGGCCGACACGGGCATCCCGGATGTGGACTACGTGGGCGGCATCCCCGATTCGGGCCTGCCGCACGCTATAGGCTATTCCACGAAAAGCGGCAAAACCTTTGCGCGCCCCTTCGTGAAGTACACGCCCACCTGGTCTCGCAGCTTCATGCCGTCCAACCAAGAAATCCGCAACCACGTGGCCAAGATGAAGCAGGTGCCCGTGCCCCAGCTGATCGACGGCAAGAAGCTGCTGTTGGTGGACGACTCCATAGTCCGCGGCACCCAGTTGCGCGAAACCGTGGAATTCCTGTACGGCGCCGGCGCCAAGGAAGTGCACATGCGCTCCGCCTGCCCGCCGCTGATGTATGGCTGCAAGTACCTAAACTTCAGTTCCAGCAAGTCTGAAATGGAATTGATTGCCCGCCGCAAAGTGGATGAACTGGAAGGTGAAGAGGGCCTGCAGCACCTGGACGAATACGCCGACGCCACCACTGAACGCGGCAAGTGTCTGTTGAAGTCCATCTGCGAAGAAATGGGCTTCGATTCCCTGCGCTACCAAAGCCTGGAAGGCCACTTGGAAGCCATAGGCATAGACCCTGCGAAAGTGTGCACCTACTGCTGGAGCGGCCGCGAATAACCGCAGGCGCGCCCCGTTTGCCTACTGTGCGTACAATTCGGGCCGCCGGTGCTGCAGCAGGGGCATGGCAACGCGTACGGGGGCAATCTGTCCCAGGTCGATGTCTGCCACCACCAGCTCTTCGCCGCGGCCGCCTTCGGCAAGCACTTCGCCGGTGGGGCCTACCACTTGGCTTTGCCCAATGCAGTTGGCGTCCGGCCGCGAAAGGCCCGCCACGAACATCTCGTTCTCGATGGCCCGCGCTGCCAGAAGTGTCTTCCAGTGCTGGGCTTTCAGCGGCCCATCCACCCACGCGGCGGGAAAGATCATCAGCTGCGCGCCGTGCAGTGCGGCGAAGCGTGCCACTTCGGGGAAGCGCAGGTCGTAGCAAATGCCCAGCCCTATGCGCCCAAAGGGGGTGTCTACGGGTTGGAACAGCGCGTCGCCAGCCGTCATGCGGTCCGATTCGTGCGTGTAGTCGGTGTCGAACAGGTGCGTCTTGCGGTAGCAGCCGCGCTGTATGCCGTCAGCCCCGGTGATAACCACGGTGTTGTAGGGATGCGCGGGGTCGGGCCCCGCTTCGTTGACGGTGTAGACCACCCACAGGCCGTAGCGCTTCGCCAAGGCGTCAACCGCTTGGCAAAACGGCCCGTCTAACGGCTCGGCTTCCGCCAAGAAGGACTGCAGTTCTTTTTCGTAGCGTGTCATCAAACTTTCGGGGAACACCAATAAATCAACAGATTGTTGCTTTGCTTGTTGCATGAACAATTCGACCACTTCTACCGCGTTTCCGTCTGCTGGGTGACAGCTCTGACCTAAGCCTATTCTGAACGCCATACGCAATTCCCTCCAATTATTCAGCTAACTATTCTCAAAATAATATAAATCCTTTTGAATGTAGGAAAGATATTAATCACAATCATTATCCCGAAAAAGAAAAATGTGTGCTACGATTGTCCCATCTGGTGCGGAAAAGGAGAGACCAGAAGGAAGGAAGGAATATCGATATGTCTAATAAAGTTATCTTTACCCCGGACACCGAAGAGTCGGGCGGGTACGTGCAGATTACCGACCAGAACACTGGTGAGGTATACAACTGCACTTCCAGCACTATGGTATGCGACGCCATCGCTGCTGGTGCCGTGGCCGAAGAGGACATCCCGAAGGCTGGTGCTTATGCACTGGGCATGTGGGCTCGTTATGACTGGTACTTGGGCTCTGTGGGCCCCAACCGTGCAACTGGTCAGAGCGCCGCAGCTTCTGCAGACACCGGTAGTCTGATTGTTGTTCTGGAAGCTCGCGCTCGCTCCATCGTGGCCCTGGCTCCCGAAAACGCCGAACTGAAGGCTGCCATCGACAAGGTTGTCGCTGCTGGCCGCGGTCTGTTCGACGCCAAGCAGCCCTCCACGGTTATGACCGAAGGCATTTGCGCTGCTGCCAAGTCCATCATGTAATTAAGCGTTACCCTGCGTAACCGGCCTCTTCGGAGGCCGGTTTTTTTGTGCCACGTGTCGCTTCGACCAGAGGCGCGACAGGGCATGCGTGCATGTCGTTTCGGCCGGGAGCGGCAATAAGACCGCGGAGTGGAGAAATCTACTTCGGAGTGTGGGCCGCCCCCTTTGGGCTCACGCACGAAACGCGATGCGGGCGTCACGCTGGGGTTATTAGGCAAAGAAAGAAGGCGTGCTGCCTTGGGGCCTGGACTCTCGCCTGCGGCGACGTGGGCGGAATCGGGCCGGGTGCCGCCAGGTGGCATTGGCCTTCGTCATGCAAAACCTTCCCTGCAAATTTCGCGTCGGCGATTTGTATGACGAAAAGCAGAGCCGCTAACCCGGGGCGAGACGGGGTGGTGGCAGGGCAAGGCAACGCAGCCAGCGTTCCTGCATCCCTTGATGCCCCTTGGGCAATCGTTTCGTCCAGGAACGGAGAAAGGCGTCCTGCGCGGGGGGTTGGTGCCGCTTTCTGGCCGGGGGCTCCGTTCGGGAACGGAGAAAGCCCGCGAAGGCGGCCTGTGGGTGTGGGACGACAGCGGCTGCGGGGCCGCCGGCAGGGGCTTCCCGCCGGCTTCGCGAGGGAAACGCCAGGTCGGCGTGATTAGACACATTCCGCCACCGCAGGGCTTCCTGATCGGCAAAGCAGGAAGCCCCTTTTCTCCGTTCCAGAACGAAAGCTGATGCTGCAAAAGCTTCCAAAGCCGACAATTCCGCTCCGTTCTCCGTTCCTGAACGAAAGCGGGTGCATGCCACAGCCGCCACGGCTAGCTTGCCGCCTGGCAATGCAGCCAGCCCGTAGCCCGGGGCCTTCTTGCGTTCAAACTTTCGGCAATTGCTGCCACCCACCCCGGGCTCTCGGATCCGCCACTCCGTGCGTCGCCGAAGGCGAGGGTCTGTGCCCCAAGGCAGCATGCCTTCTTTTCTTTGCCCTTAACTCCCAGATTAGCGCGCCTATTGCGTTTCGTGCGCTTGCCTAACGGGAGTGGTCCACTCTTCGGAGTAGACCTCTCCACTCCGCCGCTTCGCGGCTCCGGTCGAGGTGACACAAACGCATGCCTCGCTCGTTCATCCAATGGGAGCGGTCCGTGCCTCGGAGCAGATTCCTCGACGGCGCTGCCAACTGCCTTCGCGCAATTTTCGCAGGACGGGGCCTTTCCGCGTCCGCCTGCCGTGGCGCCGCTTGCTTGGAATGTCATGCGCGCGTGCCTTATGCCCCCGCTCTTTATCTTCCAACCAGATAGCGCCGTCTTCTGTCCTTGCGTGGAATAAAGCGGTACAATTTGCGGAACTGCTTTTTTAGTGTGCGCAAGGGGAGAACGTAACCAAAAGGAGGAATCTTGAAAGTCATCGACAAGATTCGCGAAACCGACGAAGACGCGCAGGAGCTGGTGTTGACCATTGAAGCTTCTGCCCAAGAAGTGGACAAAACCATCAAGGCGTTTTTGAAGGAACTTAACCAGCGCGAACATGAGGGCTTCCGCAAGGGCAAGGCCCCTCGCGAAGTGCTGGAGAACAGCGTGGGCGGCCATGCCAAGGCCATGGGCGGCGTGGCGGAAAAGCTGATCAACGAAAAGGGCTTCGAAGTTGTTGACAACGAAGGAGTCATCTATCTTTCCGAGCCCGAATTTAACGTGGAAGTGCAGCCCGAAGACGGCAAACCCTTCCAGTTCACCGTTTCCGGCGTGGTGAAGCCCGAACTTGAGCTTACCAGCTATGACCCGGTTACCATTGAAATGCCGCCTGACAAAGCCACCGACGCCGAAGTGGAACGCCAAATCCAAAACCTGCGCGAATACTATTACACCTTGGAAGTGGCCGAAGCCGACTACGCGGCCGAAAGGGGCGACTTCGTGAACGTGCAGCTTACGCTGGAAACCGAAAACGGCATTCCCGTGCGCGGCTTTAACGACGTGAAGCGCATGATCGAATTGGGCGCTTCTACCATGCCCCAGGAATTCACCGCCGCGCTGTTGGGCTGCAAGGCCGGCGAACAGCACACGTTCACCTTCGATGCTTCCGCCGAAGAGGGCTATTCTCATTTGGGCAGCGGCCCCGTGACCGCCAATGCAGAAGTGCTTGACGTGCGCAAGAAGATTTTGCCGCCGCTTGACGACGACCTGGCCATCAAAAGCGGTGCAGTAGACGTGGCGGATTTGTACAAGATGGTGCGCATCAACATCAATAAGGACAAGCGCGAACAGCTGCCGCGCGTCATGGAAGACCGTGCGCTGGTGGCTGCTTCCCAGCGCCTGGCCGAAGACATCCCCGGATACTACATGACCTTCGTGCGCGGCCGCGTCCAGAATGAATTCATGGACCGTCTGCAAAAGGACGGCTCCAACTTGCAGGACTTCCTACTGAACAACGGCGTGGATGGCGAAAAGTTCCAGAAAGACATAGCTGACCAGGCCATCTATCGCGCCACGCGCGACTTAACGCTAGATGCCATCTATCGCCACAACTGCGAAGAAGTAACCCAGGCCGACTTGGAAGCCTACTTCAGCGGCACCGATGACGTGGAAGACATGTTGAAGTCGTGGAAAGAAGCCCACCACGAATCCAACCTGCGCGAAACCGTGGCACGCGCCAAGGCCAGCAGTTGGCTGGTAGACACCGCCGAAGTAACGGTGGTGGAAGACTAGGCGCCTTGCGCATACCCGCAAAAACGCGAAGGCCCGCATCTGCGGGCCTTCGTCGTTCACGCACGGGGTGCGCTACATCTTGGCCATGTGGGCTTTCACTTCTTCGTCGGTGACGCCCCATTCGTTTTTGGCTTTGCGGTATTCGCTGCTCAGCGAAGCATACTTGTTGCCTACCAGGCCAATAAACACCACCAGTACAAAGCAGATGGCAAACACGCCCAAGCTGTCCCATGTGCCGTTGGGCATCAAATCATGAATGACGAACGTGTACACAGCCCACAGCGCAACGCCGCCTATGACGCACAGAATAAGCTTGACCAATTGCTGTTGCTGCTGGCGCTTAATAAGGGCCGCAGCGTGAACATGCTTTGCGCTGGCCCTCTTCGCCCGGGCTTTTTGCTTTGCCATCCCGTCCCCTTCGTTCAATTCGTAACTTTTAATTATAAGGGAAAGCGGACCAAGGAGGCCCCAAGATTTTGCAGGTTGAGAAAAATTGAGCAAGTAGCGGACAAAATTTGGAAATTTGCTGCTTATCTGTAGTGCATAATTTCTTCATCTACGTTATATTAGTACTCGGAAATCGCTCTAGTGATTACTTGTGCGGTAGTCGGTGGAGCTGATGCGTGAAGGATGGCCCCTTGGGGCTTTGTCTGGATCTGGATCGCTGAGTTCTGCCTTCGCTGTTAAAGGCACTTTTAACAGGAGCTGGAACAGGTTTCTACCGTGCAAGTTGGCACTTTCGACCAGAGCGAAGGCGCTAACGAGCGCAAACCGGCAGCTATGCTGCGGGAAGCAAGCGCAAGCTTGCCTTCCGAAGAGTGGCTGCAGTCTTATTGGAGACGTGAAGGCGTGCAAGCGCCGAATCGTCACAACCGGCTTCGCAAGAAGCCAACGGTTTCAAGGTTTGCAAGAGCCTTGGAATTGCGCGTTCGGTCTTTTAAGGCTTTGCGGCGTTTTCGCTGCTTTGCCGGGCAGGCTGGCTTTGGCTACGGCCGTGTCTAAGCGCGCTCTGTGGGTCTTATCCTGCGGAGGCGGGGGGTACGGGCTAAAAGTTAGGTGCACGGCAAGGAAAGCTTACGATGCGTGTGAGGAGCGCAGGTACCGACCGCGGGAGCGAGAGAGGGTTGGAAGATAGGCCATGCCTAAGTTGGAAGCTTTAGGGGAATTGACCCCAGAAGATTTAGGCGGTTTCACTGTCCAAGATCTGAAATGTCGCGCCTGTAGCGGTTACGGAAACTGCGGTTATCGCATGTACCGTTTGCTGGATGGCAAACCCGTGCTTATTTGCCAGCTCAGAAGGGACGAGCTGACAGCTAAGCGCGAGGGCGAAAACTAGAAGCCGGCGGGGTTGGGGAACCCCAAAGGCATTTGAAAACCGCACAGCGTTAGGGGACTTGACGTAATTGCTGTAAGGCAATGACTCTACACTCAAAGGAGGGAAATATGAGTGCATTGTATGCTGATGGCAAGGAGTACACAGTTTCTGAAGCTATTGACTCCTTCGGCATCAACGGCCACACCTGGCTGATGTTTGTTCTGCTGGGTTTGGCTAACATCTTTGACGGTTATGACTTCATGATCGTTAACTCCACCAACACGTATCTGGCTGCTTCCTTCGGTCTGATCAGCTGGGTCGACGGCAAGGCAGTTACCGACTCCGCTGCCATCGGTTCTCTGACCACGTGGGGCCTGCTGGGCATGGTGCTTGGCGGTGCTGTGGGCGGCATTATGTCCGACAAGATTGGCCGTAAGAAGATGCTGATCATCGCCTGCCTGTTCTATGGTGTTTTCACCCTGCCTCAGGCATTCTCCCAGAACATTCCGTTCTTCGCTGCGTTCCGTCTGATCGCTGGCTTCGGTGTTGGTTCCTGCATCCCCGTTGTGACCACCTGCTTCTCGGAAATCATTCCGTCTAAGCATCGTGGTGTGTTCGTCACCTTCGGCATGGCCTTCATGGTTGCTGGTTGGGTGGTGGCTGGCTTGGTTTCCAACCCCATTTGCACCGCTCCCGATTCCATCTTGGGTGACTTCACCGGTGCTTCCATCACCATCGCTTCTGGCAAGGAATTCGTGGAGAACTGGCGTCTGTGCTACCTGATTGGCGCTCTGCCCGTTATCTACGGAATTTTGTTGATCTTCCTGATGCATGAAACTCCGCACTGGTATGCCAACAACGGCCAGAAGGACAAGGCTGCAGCCGAACTGCATCGCTTGGCTACGCAGACTGGCGCTGGCGACATGGAATTCGATCCCAACATGATGATTGTTCCGCCTAAGCCCGCCAAGTCTTCTGTGAACGTTTTGTTCTCCAAGAAGTACATCGTGGCCACCGCCGCCATTTGGACCACCTACTTCGTGGGCCAGTTCTGCGTGTACGGCATGAACGCCTGGATTCCCACTTGGTTCCAGGGCGTGGGCTACTCCGCTGCTGACTCCGTGAACCTGCAGACCATGAACAACTTCGCGGCCATTCTTTCCAACGTGACCGTAGGTTTTGTGTCTGACCGCATCGGCCGTAAGAAGAACCTTTGCCTCTCTTGGATCTTGTGCATCGTGGCCATCGTGCTGTGCTCCATCTTCGTGCAGGCTAACGCCATGGTCTTGTGCATGGTTCTGATGCTGCTGTTCGGCTTCGCTCTGAACTATGCCATTACCGCTGTTCAGCCTCTGATGCCTGAATCTTATCCCACCGCCATGCGCAACACCGGTACCGCTTGGTGCCAGGCGTTCGCTCGCTTCGGTGGCTCCGCTTCTTCCATCGTGCTGGGCGCTATCGCTTCCATGGCCTTCTTCCAGGGTGAAACTGGCACGAACTGGTCCATGGTCGTGCTGGTTCTGTGCATCCCGTTCGCTTTGGCCTTCGTGTGCTCCATCCTGTTCGTGCACGAAACGGGCGGCAAGACGATGGACCAGTTGGCTGCCGAATCCACGTTGGAAGACGCATCCGACACCGGCATGGTGCCGTTCATCGTCATGATGTGCATCGCTGCCTTCTTGGCCGTGCTGTGCATCGTGTGCCCGCTGGTTGTTCAGGGTTGGTCCAAGCGGCCCGTCGCTTTGCCGCTTATGGCAACGGGTCTGCTGCTGCCCTTCGTGTTCTTCTTCATCTTCGCCGGCCCTGCCGCTGCGAAGCAGAACTTCGGTGGCAACAAGTAGAACTGCCTAACGCGCAAGGTTACTAGACAAGCCTGCTACGCGTGAAGAAAGACCCCCGCTGCTCGAAAGGGCAGTGGGGGCTTTCTGCTGGGGCCAGATTCCTATATACTAAGAACCTGCCTAAACGAGGATGTGTTTGAAGCCGCACGCGCGGCGCGTTAAGGAAGAAAGAGGGTTAGCTTCATGGAACTTGGATCTACCGTCACCCTTGCTTTCCAGGGGAAGCTGGAAGATGGCACGGTGTTTGGCTATGCTACGGCTGATCAGCCCATGGTGTTTCAGACCGGCATGGATTTGGCCATTGAAGGCTTGGAAAACAACATCTTGGACATGAATGAAGTAGGCGAAAAGGCCAGTTTCGTGGTGAGCATGTATGAAGCCTACGGCGAATACCTGGAAGACAAAACGGAAAAGGTGGCGCGCGAGCGTATTCCGTATCCCACCATCAAGGTGGGCCAGCGCATTTGGATGGGCAGCGACGAAGGCCTGCCTGAACCGGTGACCGCCATAGAAGTCACCAACGAATACGTGGTTTTCGACATGAATCACCCCCTGGCCGGCAAAGACTTGTACTTCGATGTGGAAATCCTGGACATCCAGGAACCCCCCGAGGGTTTTATTTCCGCAGCCGAAAAGCGCAAAATGCAAGGCCAATACGACGACGCCTACACGGTTTCCGGCATAGGCGACGAATAAGCCTCACCATCAAAAAAACTCCCGGCCACGGCCGGGAGTTTTTTTGCGCATCAAAGTGCTTTACGCGCCTATGAACGCTTCGGGGTGTTCCTTGTAGGCGTCCATCACGGCGGTGCTTACGCTGCCGTAGCGCACGTATTCCAAGTCGGGATCATCGTCGCGTTTCACCATGGCGGTGTCCATCACTTCGTTTAAGGCCTTGGTCATGCGGGCGTATTCTTCCATGCCTTCCAAGCGGCCTTCCAGTTCCATCTGGCGGCGCTTGGCAGCCTTGTCTTCAATGTTATCGCCTGGGATGATGGCGTAGAAGTCTTCGGGCTCTAGCGTGTAGTTAGCATGCGCCGCCCACGCTTTCAGCGCAGAATCTTCTTTCAGGGATTGCACGGTGCGCTCTTCCACGTCTGCATACAGCTGATCTTCGGAAATGCCGCGCTGCTTGCAGTAGTCCGCCGACTTCAAGCCAGAACGGGTCAGCATGTCTTCCAGGCGGTAGTGCGCGTCGTTGATGGCATCTTCCACCAGCTTCTCAGGCAGGTCCTGTTCCAGGCGTTCCGCCAGCTTGGCGCATATAACGCTCTGGTCAGCAAGCTTTTGCACTTCGCGGTTGTCGCGGTACATGTTGTAGCGAATAAAGGCCATCAGGCCTTCAACGTTTTTCAGTTCCGGCACATGGGACTTCACGAACGCGTCGGTCAAACGGGGCTGTTCGCCGTTTTTGCAGTGGTTGATTTCCAGCCACCGCTTCGCTTGAGCCCTAATGGCGTCTTCGGCAATGCGCACTTCGGGGCATACGGCATACACTGGCTCATAAGAGCTCAGCGTGAAGGTGTAATCTGACATAATCTCTCCTTGTTTGTAAACTCACAATTAAGTATTGTACCTTGCTTTCGCCCCAAATCTGTCGCTGCGTGAATAATTCAACAGGTTTTCCTGCACTCCGTGTTGAAATACTGCTACCCTTTACAGCAGCATCTTTTTCAATCGCGGAAAGAACGTTTAGGAGGAAGTTATGGCAACTGAAGAAGAGATTCGCGCAGAAGTTGAGCAAATGGGCCGCCTGACCGAAGAGCAGGAGCAAATTCTGTACAACATCTGCCTGCGTCAGGACGAATTGGGCCGCCAACAGACTAACGTTTTGCTGGACAAGGTGGAAGGGTCGCCTGTGTACCAGCCCATGATTGACCGCGAATTGCTTACCTACGAAACGTACAACCATGGTGCTAAGTCCCAGAAGCACCCTATTGCCAGCTTGTATGTGACGTTGAAGGGCATTCGCTACTGCATTATGTACGGCGATGAAATCAGTGAACAGCGCCTCTGTGATGCTGCGGGTAATCTGCGCAAATAATCTGATACTGTAGTTGCAGCCCATCCTGTTCGGGTGGGCTGTTTTGTACACCCTGGGGATTCTTGCCGGGAGAAACACACATGGGTTCTCCAAAAAAAGACATTGACCGTTATGGACTTGCGGATTTGGAAAGTCTGCAGGTAGGTTTTGGGGGATTTTGTCCTATGGCTTTAAATGACGCGATTGTGGGCCCATCTGCCAAGGAAGGGTCTGGCCACTACGACGGCGTTGCTGATCCCACCAGGACGAAGGGTTCTGCCGTTACCATCCAAGACGTGTATGACATGATGGAAAAGCAGCGTCAGGCCGCCAAGCGCGCCCACGAACTTGAACGCGCCCGCGCTTCTGCGCGACACACCTATACCGATGATAACGGCACGGAATGGACGTATGTGGTGCTTGACGGCACCGACATCCGCATCATGAAGTGCGAAACCACGCTGGAGCGTTTGGTGGTGCCAGACGAAATTGACGACAA
The DNA here is from genome assembly GCA_030523425.1 of Coriobacteriia bacterium. Lineage (GTDB taxonomy): Bacteria > Actinomycetota > Coriobacteriia > Coriobacteriales > Eggerthellaceae > JAUNIP01. The sequence goes on along the minus strand of JAUNIP010000001.1, from coordinate 78,384 downwards.
GCCGGTCACGTCGCTGGCTGCCGATTCGCTTGCCAGCTTGTACGACGTGAAGGAAATAATCTGCGCCGACGGCATCCAAAACATTGGCCTGCGCGCGTTTTTGGACTGCCGCAGCTTGAAGCGGCTGGTGTTGCCCAAGCAGTGCGCCACGCTTTCGGCGCAATGGTACCGCGGAAGCACCGCCATAGAGGAATTGGTGCTGCCGGGCCTGCTGCAAAAAATTGACGGCCCTTCGGTGGATATTCCTAGCTTGAAGGTGCTTGTTGCCGGCGACGGCCTTGCCGAAATTGCCCCGGGCACCTTCGAAAAGCTGCGCTTGGACCGCGTGGTAATTCCTGCAACCAATCCGGCTCTTGCCACCGACGGCAAAGCCATCTATTCCAAAGACGGCGCCCACTTGGTGGCCATGGCGGTGCATGTGAGCAGCTATGACGTGCCGAACGGGTGCAAAATCATAGACCGCAAAGCCTTCTACAGCATGGAAACGCTAGAAGAAATAACCCTTCCTTCCACGTTGGAAGTGCTAGGTGGGTTCTGCTTCGGGCGCACCAACATAAGCGCGGTTGAACTGCCTTCCGGACTGCGCACTATTGGCGAAAAGGCATTCTTCTACTGCGAGAAGCTGGAACACATCAGCTTGAACGACGGCCTGAAAAGCTTGGAAGACGAAGCGTTTTCCCATTCCAACGTACGGGAGCTGTGGCTGCCTGCCAGCATCGAACATATTGGCAAAGACATTGCGCTCAGTACGAAAGTTACGTTTTCGGGGCCGGATGCCACGTTCCGCATTTCGCCTGATTCGCCCACGTTGGCCCTTGACGAAGACGGCGGGCTGTATCGCACGGAAGAGGACGGCAAGCATTTCTTCCGCTTGATGGACCCCGGCACGCAGCGCTATAAAGTGGCAGAAGGCACCGTGCAGATTGATGAAGGCTCTTTCACGGGGCATACGCGCATCCAGGCCGTGGCACTGCCTGAAAGCGTGAAGATTGTGGGCAAAGGCGCCTTCAAAGGCTGCAAGAAGCTGGAGGAATGCTTGGTGCCGCCTACTCTTGAGCGCATCGAAGACGAAGCGTTTTTGGACACCGCCCTTACTTCCTTTACCATTCCCGCCGCGCTTACTTACCTGGGCATGACGGCGCTGACCACCAAGGGCGCCCATGTGGGCTTCAAGCCCAGCTTGCGCCACATTGAAGTGCAGGAAGGCAACGAAAAGTACTACGTGTCGTCGGGTATTCTGTGCGAACGCTATTCCAGCGGCCGCTGCCGTGCGGTGTTGTTCGACGGCTCCACTTCCAACGTGGTCATTCCGCCTGAAACGTACACCATTGGTGCCTATGCGTTCGCCGGCGCCAATAACGTGCACAGCATCAGCTTTTCCGAAGGCGTGCGCGTCATTGAAATTTGCGGGCTGAAAATTATCAGCTTTGTGGAAAATATCCATATCGATCTGGAAAAACCGTATCAGGGCCACGACCACTTCGACATCAACTTCCCGCAGACCGACCGCGGCGCCCGGGAAATGCAACTGGCGCTGTGCGTGTTGGACCACGTGGACATAAAGGGCATCTTCCAGCACTACGACAATACCATCGCCAACAGCAGTTCGGCTTCGGGGGCGGAAGGCATTGACCAGAACACGGCCATTCTGTACGACCAAACCAAACGCATTGTGGCGCGCCTGAAAGACCCGGTGTATATGACCGGCGGCAACAAGATGATGCTGGAAAGCTTCATTCGCAACAATATTTTGGCGGTTTCCGCGGCGGTGGCCCGTTTGGACGATCGTGCGGCCATCGATGACTTGTTTGAGCTGGGCTTCCTGAACAAGGAAACCGTTTTGCCCGTCATTGACAGAATTGGCCGACTGCAGGATGCCGCCATGACCGGATATGTGCTAGAAAAGAAGAAGGAACTGTTCGATTCCACCTTCATGGATTTCGATTTGTAAGAATGGGACTGGTTTGTGGCGGAAGTAGTTGACCAAAAACAGCTGCGACGGAAATTCGAAGAGCAGATTGCGCGGGACATTATCGACGAATGTCGCGTACAGTTGATGCTGAAATTCCGCTTTCTGGATTTGGCCCTGTGGAAGATGGACCTGGAACCGTTGTACAACAGCCCGCGCCAGCCGGCCGGCACCGACGCGGAGAAGTTCTACTTCGACGCTGCCCGCGTGAACGCGCGTTTCACCGAATCCTTTGATGAACTGGTGCGTGACCACCTGCATACCGTGCTGCATTGTGTGTTTCGCCACCCGTTTGACGAATTGCATCGCAAGGAAGACGTGTGGTGGCTGGTGTGCGACATCATTGTGGAAAGCGCCGCCATCGAAATGTGCGGCGGGCGTTTCCCCAGCCCCGACGACGATAGACGCAAGCAGCTTATCTTCGACTTGAAGATGGCGGCGGGATCTCTTACGCCGTCCCACTTGTATTCCTTGCTTGACCAGGCCATCCATTCGCCCCGTGGCACGGTGCACCAAGGGTTTTCTGATAGCAAGATAAACGAAATGCGCTATTTGTTCGAGCGCGACAACCACGAACCGTGGCCGGCCTACGCGAAAACCCAGGAAGTGGAACAACCTGGCGACGTAGAAGAAATAGACCAGGACGACCTGGATTCGCAGGACAGCGTTTCCCGCCTTGAGCAGCAAGAAGGCGAAAAGCAGGAACTGGAAAACCCGCCCGAGTTTTCGCCGGAATCCACGGAATCCAACCCCGATTCTTCCGACGCCCCGCAAGACGACGGCGACGAAGACGCGGACGACTATTCCGAAGACGGCGACAACCCCACCGACACTGGCCTTGGCGAACAAGACGACGAAGAGCATTCCCAAGACGACGATTCCACCTTGGAACAGGAATGGGAAGAAATAAGCAAGCAAATAGAAATGAACCTGGAAACGTTTGCCAAGGAATGGGGTGACGAGGCCGGCGGCCTGATAGAGTTGCTGCAGATTGCCAACCGGCGCAAGTACAACTACAGCGACCTACTGCGTCGCTTCATGGTCACGTCCGAAGCCATGAAAATCAGCGACGATGAATTCGACTACGTGTATTACACCTACGGCTTGAAGCTGTACGGCAACATGCCGCTGATAGAGCCGCTGGAATACAAGGACGTCAAGACCATCAAGGATTTCGTGATAGGTGTGGACACGTCCGAATCTTGCAGCGGCGACCTGGTGAAACGCTTCATTGGGCATACCTTCGACATTCTGAAGGAATCCGAAGAGTACGGCCGCGAAGTGAACGTGCACATCATCCAGTGCGACAACAAGGTGCAGGCCGACACCAAGATTACTGACCTGAACGAAGTAGATGCCTTCATGGAGCAGTTCCACGTGCGCGGCTTCGGCGGCACCGACTTCCGCCCGCTGTTCGACTACGTGGAGCAGCTGAAGACGCGCGGCGACTTGACCGATTTGCGAGGGCTTATTTATTTCACGGACGGCCTGGGGCAATACCCCGAAAAGATGCCGGATTACGAAGTGATGTTCGTGTTCATGGACAACGGCGAGCCCACCCAGCCCACCGTGCCGCCGTGGGCATCGAAAGTGGTGCTAGATGAAGAGGGAATCAACCAGTTCAAGAGCCAAATCAAATAGAATGTAAGTGCAAAGGGCAAGCGGAGGGAGCAAGATGAACATTGCAGAAGCAAAACTCCAGATAAAAGACGCCGTTGAGGCGTATCTGCAAAAAGACGACGCAGGCATGTACCTGATAGCGCCGCGCCACCAACGCCCGGTGTTTTTGATTGGTGCGCCTGGCATAGGCAAGACGGCCATCATGGAACAGGTGGCCGCTGAACTGGGCATTGGCATAGTGTCCTATTCCATGACGCACCACACCCGCCAAAGCGCCTTGGGCCTGCCGGTCATCCAGCACCGCGAATTCGAAGGCTACGAATACGAGTCTTCCGAATACACCATGAGCGAAATTGTGGCGGCCATCTATGACTACATTGACCGTACAGGCTTGCGCCAAGGCATTTTGTTCCTGGACGAAATCAACTGCGTCAGCGAAACGCTGTATCCTTCTATGCTGCAGTTTCTGCAGTTCAAGACGTTCGGCCGCCATCGTATCCCCGAAGACTGGGTGGTGGTATGCGCCGGCAACCCGCCCGAATACAACAAAAGCGTCCACGAATTCGACATCGTGACGCTTGACCGCTTGCGCACTATCGAAGTGGAGCCGGATTACGGCGCGTGGAAGCGCTATGCCAATTCCGTGGGCATCCACCCGGCCATCACCACGTTTTTGGAGGCCAAGCAAAACTGCTTCTACAAGGTGGAATCGCGCCCGGGCGGCGGCAAGGCCTTCGTGACGGCCCGCGGCTGGGAAGACTTGGCCGAAGTGGTGGGGCAATACGAGCGCATGGACAAGAAGGTGAACCGCGAACTGATCGTGCAGTTTTTGTGCGACGAAGACGTGGCCGACCGTTTTTCGGTGTATTACGCGCTGTTTGACAAGTATCGCTCCGACTACCAGGTAGGACGCATTTTGGCAGGGGATGCGGGCTTTGAGATTTTGAACCGCGCCAAGAAGGCCGACTTCGACGAACGCGTGGCGCTTTTGAGCTTGCTGTTAGATGCCTTGGCCACCAGCTGCCAGGAAGCCATGGACCAAGAAGCCATCGTGTTGGCGCTGCGCGACGAACTGCGCGCTGCCAAGCCCAAGCTGATGGCGGGGGAGAGCGCAGAAGACACGGTGCTGGCGCAGGCCACCGAACGCGAGCGCAAGCTGAGCCGCAAGATTGATTCCGGCACGGCCATGCCCGCCTACATTCGCCACGAACGCATTGTGTGCCGCCTGCTGAAGGATTTTGTGGCCAAGTGCGACTTGGAGCGCACCCCTGCGGGGGACCAAGCTTTCACCACCATCAGCCGCGCGTACAAGGAAGAAGTTGACAAGATCACGGCGCTGGTGGATGTGGCTGGCGGCCAAATGGACAACGCGTTTGGCTTCGTGGAGCGCGCCTTCGGCAACGGCCGCGAAATGATTGTGTTTGTGGCCGAGCTGACCACGCGTCAGTCCACCACGCAGTATGTGGCGCATTACGGCAACGACAGCTATTACGCTCACAACAGTGACCTGCAAGTTGACTCCGCGCAGAAGGATTTGGCGCGCCGCATTCAGGAATTGCAAGACGTTGACGAAGCCGGTGGCGCCACGTACGGCCTGGAAGGCCCTGGTGTGGTGGGCCTGCGTGGCGGCACGGGCGGCATTGCAAACGCTTCTGAGGCCAATAAAGCGGCTGACACGGCCGGTGTGGTGGCCGCTCAGGCGGCAGAGCCCCAGACCATGCAGCAGTACTACAACGGTCGCGAATTCGAATACGGCTTTGCCAGCATGAGCCGCATGACGCTTGATGCGCACCAGTTAGCGGGCAAGCGCGTGCTAGACGTGTGCTGCCGGCGCGGCAAGGGCGTGTACAAGCTGAGCGCGAAGGTGGGCGAAACTGGTACCGCCATTGGCGCTGACCCCAGCCCCACCTACATAGAAGACGCCAAGGCGGGCATGCAGCGCGCATGGCAGGACAACCACCTGAAGAAGAACAACATGGAATTCATGGTGGCATACCCTGAGGATTTGTCTGTTGCCGGTGTGGGAGACGCCTCGGTAGACGTGGTGTACATCAACAACGTGACCACCCTGCTGTGGGACCAAGGAAAGGCCTTCGCGGAATTTGCCCGCGTGCTGAAGCCGGGCGGGCTGCTCATCTGCGAAACCGTGGTGTCTGACGTGAAGCGCGACGAAGCCGTGGTTGCCCAGGCGAAAGAGATGGGCAACAGCGTGCAGGCGGCCCGCACCGAAGAAGAACTGTTTGCCCTGTTAGCGGCAGCAGGCTTTGGCACTCCCGAAGTGGTAGACCGCTTAGACGTGCGCGCCAACCAAGGCTACGCCAGCGGTGTGACGGTGCCCGTGGTAGAAACCGACGAACAGGTGACGTTCCAAGCCATAGCCGTAAACGTGCTGAAAGGTTAACGCGTCTAATACACCGTGGTTTCGCCGGCTTGGACCTGTTCGTACGTTAGGCCTTTGTCGCCAAAGATGTTTTTCAGGCGTTGGGCTATGGTCAGCTTTTCGGGGATTTCGCCTAGGCTTAGGCCCTTCCAGTGTTCCTTCCACAAAATGGCCAACAGGAAGCACACGGCGGGGCGCAGCTTGGCTATATCTTTCACCTTCACTTCATAGCACGGTCCGTGACCGCGGAAGTTCTGCTGCGTGGTTATAAGCACGTCCTTTTTGGCCGTGTTTTCGTTGACGAAGCTGCAGTGGCCCTTCGAAGGGGTACCATACACCTGCCACAGCATGCCTTCGCAGTGGTAGTGCTTGAAAATTAGGTAAGTTTTCAGCTGATAGGTGTAGCGCTCCACGCCCACGTCGTAGCTGAGCGCCTTGTTGTCGGGCTTGATCTTGGCCATCTGGGCGCCGGTGCGCGCGTTGATAATCAGGCGGGAATTTTCAGACTCGTAGTCGGATTCGGCGGTCATGAACACATTCCCGTCTTCGTACCACGCCTGGAACTCCTGGTGCTTTTCGATGCAATCCACCGGAACATACACTTTGTTGAAAATCATACTCTTCCTTCCCTTTGTTACTTTTCAATAGCATACCGCATGCTGCAGGGAAAAAAACAACAAGAAATTTAGCCATTTATGAAGAGGTTGTGATGGCTGTTGCCTGGACGCATTTTGACCCCAAATCGTTAATCAATGCTTTATTCAGGGCAAATAGAGAACACCTTGTTTACGTGGGCTTATGAGTATTCATCTATTATTCTCAAGATAGATAATAGAAAGGTAATTCTCTAGTCGCTTTAGGTGTTAAGCAGTGCTAGGATTTATTCGTATCGAAAATACGTCCGCCTTGGTGCCCAGACACCGCCAAGGGGAAACGTAATTCGACGGTGTTTTCGAATAGAGAAATGCCTAATGAGGAAAAGGAGGCTTACTATGGCATATGGTAAGGAATGGCGTGTCGAACGTGAGGACGGCACTGTCGCAACCCGTAGCAACACCTGGTCCCCCCCGGGATCGCATCCGGTGGGCTACGGCGTTAAGGTCATTACGAAGGATGGCAAGCTCATCCGTATCGAAGGTGACGACGATAACCCGATCACCACTGGTCGTGTTAACGCCATGAACCTTGCGATGCGCGAGTACACCTACAGCCCCGACCGCATCATCTACCCGATGAAGCGTGCTTACGAGGATCGCGGCAAGATGGCTTGGGAGCGCACCACGTGGGACGACGCCCTGGCCACCATTTGCGGCAAGGTCCGCTACATGCAGGAAACCTACGGCCCCGAATCCATCGTGGTCTTCGGTGGTACCGGTCGTGAAGCTTGCATTTACTACTATGCTCTTACCTTCTCGGTTCTGCAGTCCCCCAACTGCTGCTACACGCAGTCTGGTTGGTCTTGCTACGGCCCCCGTTGCTCCATCGCTGACTACGTGCTGGGCGCCGGCTATCCGGAACTTGACTATGCAGGCCATCTGCCGGGTTCTTACCATGACCCGCGTTACACCCTGTCCAAGTACGTCGTGGTGTGGGGCAAGGAACCCCTGCCCTCCAACGGTGACGGTTTCTTCGGTCACTGCCTGGTTGACATGATGAAGCTTGGTACCCACATCATCTCCATCGACCCCCGCGTCACTTGGGTGGGTGCCCGCAACGGCAACATCAACGTGCAGGTTCGTCCCCAGACCGACACTGCTATGGCTTTGGGCATCATGAACTTGATGTTCCAGAACGACGAATACGATCACGACTTCGCTGATACCTGGATTTACGGCATGGACGAACTGAAGGAACGTGCTGCTGAATATCCTGTTGACACGGTTGCTGAAATCACCACGGTTTCCGCCGAAACCATCAAGGAAGTTGCTCACATCATTGGTACCGAGCGTCCTATCGGTTGGGCTTGGGGTCTGGCATTCGACCAGAACAAGAACGGCGTGCAGCTGTCCCAGGCTATGATCCTTCTGGCTGGCTTGGCCGGTTCTATCGACCAGCCTGGCGGCCTGACCTTGGGTCCCCCGTCTGCTCTGCTTGGTAAGTGGCGCATGGAGCAGCGCGGCGCTATGTCCGACGACGTTTGGCAGCTGCGCATCGGTGCCGAACAGTGGCCTGGTCTGTCCACTGGTATGGCCACCACGTCTCCTGACGAAACACTGAACACCATGGAATCCGACCAGCCTTACGCTCTGAAGATGGGTTGGTTCAACAGCTCTAACTTCTTGGCCCCCACCTGCTCCGCTCAGCCGAAGCGTTGGCACAAGGCCTTGAAGAAGCTTGAGTTCGTGGTTATCCAGGACCTGTTCCTGACCCCGACCGCCATGGCCCTGGGCGACTACTTCCTGCCCATGTCCACTTGGTGCGAGCACAGCTCCATCGTTCTGACTCACTACGGCCGCAACACCGTGTTCATGGGCCCCATGAACCGTGCTCTTATCGTGGGCGAGTGCAAGTCCGACCTGGAAATCTGCCTGATGTTCGGTCATGCTCTGAACCCCGACTGGTGGCCGTGGTACACGCCGGCTGATCCTTACGTGCTTGACAACGAAGCTCTCGACCGCGCCGTTGAAAGCTTCAACGACGACCAGCTGAAGGAACTTGGCTTCACGTGGAAGAAATTCCAGGAGCTGGGTCTGTATCAGCCTGGTGCTCATGGCTTCGAGTATCAGAAGTACGAGAAGGGCATGCTGCGCTTCGACGGTCAGCCTGGCTTCAACACCATCACCGGTCAGATCGAAGCCTACTCCATTCTGTACGAATCCTGGGGCGAAGACCCGCTGCCGTACTACGAAGAGCCCAACTGGTCCTATGTGTCCAAGCCTGAATTCGCTGCTCAGTATCCGCTGATCACTTCTTCCGGCGCTCGTCGTTACAGCTCCTTCCACTCCGAGCATCGTCAGGTTCCGTCCCTGCGTCAGATCGATCCGTGGCCGTGGGTGCAGATTAACCCGCAGACCGCCGAAGAATACGGCATCACCAAGGGCGACTGGTGCGAGGTGTACAACATGTTTGGTGAGGCTCGCTTCAAGGCTGAGATCACTCCCGTCATTAAGCCGGGCATCCTGATGTGCGCTCATGGCTGGTGGTTCCCCGAGCAAGACCCCGAAGAGCCGAACCTGTTCGGTGTGTGGAAGTCTAACTTCAACAGCCTGGTTCCTCACATGAACATTGGTAAGCTGGGCTTCGGTGCTCCTTACAAGGGTGTTATGTGCAATATCCGCCGCGTCAAGTCCCTCGATGGCGACTAATCGGAAAGGAAGTGTAAAAAATGGCACAGAAATACGCACTGCTGGTCGACTACACCTTTTACTCCGGTAACCATGCCGCTGAGATTGCCTGCAAGGAAGAGCTGGGCCTCCCGCTAGACCTGTACGGCATCAAGGAAGTTGAAGTTGGTCCGTTCCGTCTGGACGACAGCGACTACGGTGATGGCTGGGATTGGAACTACATTCCCGTACCCACCTCCATCTTCTCTGAGCATTGGGGTACCGACGGCGACAAGGCCGGTCAGCGCCCGCTGGCTTGCCAGGTCGACGAATCTGCTTCCATGTACTACGGTACGCTGGAAGAGATGCAAGCCAAGATGGCTGAATTCGATCGCCCGATGGTTCTGTTCCAGCTGTAATTCTGGTGGAAATCTGGTAATTTTCTAGTACACTAGTACACGCAAACTGGGGAGGGAGAAGAAATCAAGTGCTCCCTCCCTGTTGGAACACTACGTTAAGGAGAAAGAAATGACTCGCGAAGAACTACTTGAGCTTGATGCTCCTGACTTGGCTGAAGAGCTGAACAAGGTTGTTGCCGAGGGCAAGTCCCAGGCAGAAGTCCTGGAAGCCGTGGGTTTGACCAAGGCTGACATCATGAAGGCCCAGGTCTTCTGGGTGAAGGACAAGTACATTGCCCGCGCCTGGGGCGGTTATACTTCCACCAAGCGTACCGGCAATGAAATGGGCGACGCTGCCAATGGCGTTGGCGGCTCCGATCCTTCGCTCGGCTACAATGGCGTATAAATTTATACTCCAGTAGGCTGTTCAAAAAAATCCGCCACCTTCGGGTGGCGGATTTTTTATGCGCGCATATCGACCAAAGGCCACGAAGGCGTGGGCCCCTGTGACATTCCGACCAGAGGCGCGCCTTTCGGCGCGCCGGAGTGGGAGAATCTACTCCGAAGTATGGACCACTCACGTCCCCGGGTGTTCTATAATGCCCCTAGAAGGAAGGGGACATCCATGGCAGGAACCACACCGCAACGGCAATTTCATGGCAGCTGCGTGCTGGTGCAGCACCAGCTTCACCGGGTGGGAGAATCGTTCGACCTGGACGAATGCTTCGCTGCCGCCGTGGAAAAGAACATGCTCAAGCCCGACGACGTGGAATTCATTTCGCTGTGCTTGGCCCACGACGCCGCGGGTAATGCCGAACCAGGCCCTGAAGGCTACACCTTCGAACAGGCTGTGAAGCGGCTGCAGTACCTGGTGGGCAGCCGCATGAACCTGGGGGATTGCGCCTAGGCGGGCTGGCCGTCGCCGAACAGCAGGTCGTGTTCGTAGCCGGTTAGCTGTTCACGCGCCTGTTCGCGTAGGTTGTTCATGCCGGCTAGGAACTGCCGGTACATGACCACCGTAAGGTAGCGGCCCACAGGCGTGAGCGTAAGCTGGTTGTCATCATCTATTTCGAAGGCGCCCTGGGTGCGCATGAACGTCATTTCCACAGGCAGGCCCGCTTCCACGCTTACGCCGAATTCTTCCTTGAAGGCATGCTTGTCCAGGCGCAGCTTGTACAGGTTCAGCAGGAAGTGGTAGCGCATCAGGCTGCGCTTGGTCATGGTGGCTTTGCCCATGATGGCCATCTTGCCGCTTTCGATGGCTTCGTTGTAGTCCTTAATGCTGAAGTGGTTCACGTAGCAAAAGTTTTTCAGATGCGTGATGGAGCCGCTGCCGATGGCGGGGTAGTCCACGTAATTGGTTTGGTACTCGTCAATCTGTTCGTGGTCGCCTTCCACGCCGTTGCGCGTGAATGTCCACAGGGTGGAACGGCGGAACAGAGGGTTTTTGCCGCCGGCCAAAATGCCGTCGATAAGCTGATAGTAGCGGTATTCACGTTTCCAGTTTATGGGCCCTAACACGGCGGCCATCTTCTTGAAGGTGCCGTTGGACACATACAGCGGGCTGAAGGTGGTTTGCCGTGCGCCGCACGTGGCAATTTTTTCCAGGTCGGAAATGAGCACGTCTTCTTCCTGGGTTGGGAAGTTGAAGATCATATCCACGTTTAGGGAATCGAAATACGGGATGGCCTGCTGGATGGTTTCATAAATCTGTTCGCCGCTGCCGTACTTTTCGTAGCGGTCCATGGTCTTCAGCAGGTCGTTGTTGAAGCTTTGCACGCCCACCGACATGCGTTGGATGCGGCCCTTCATCTTCTCCAAGTAAGGGATGTTCAAGTGGTTGGGGTTGGTTTCGCAACCAATTTCTTCTATGTTCCAGGCGTCCTTCGCCACATCGATGGTTTCGCACAGCTCGTCAACCATGATAGTGGGCGTGCCGCCGCCGAAGTAGATGCTTTCAAAGTCGTAGCCCAAGTCCTTCAGCATCAGCATTTCCTTGCGCATGTTGGCGAAGTACGGCTTAGCAATGTCTTCGCGGAAGGGGTAGCGGTTGAAGCTGCAGAAGGGACACAGGCGCTCGCAAAAGGGCACGTGCATGTACAGCATGTACCGGCGGCCTTCTTCAGCTGGCGGGAAGTGGGTTTCTTCTGTGGGTTCCAACACCAGCTGCTGCTTGGCGATGGCATTTACCGTGGTGGTCAGGAAACGCTCTGAAAGCATGGGGCTCCAGTCTATTTGGTCAAGCCTTGGGACTTCAGGTAGTCTTCCAGGTCTTGTTCCCAGGTGGGCATGGGCATGATGCCCGCAATTTCGTTCATGATGCCTTCCAGGATGACGCTTTCCGCTGTGGCGGGGTCTTCGGTGGCAACCAGCACGGCAGCAGGGTCGTACCCACACAGTTCCAAGGCTTTCGAGGCGAATTCGTAGCGGTTGCACTTGCCCTGCGTGGCAATGTTGAAGGTGCCGAACTTGCCGGAGTTCAGTACCTTTATCAAGAATTCCGTGTAGGTTTTGATGGACGTGGGCGCAGCGTACTGATCGGTGCGCGCGGGGATGGTGGTGCCGGCTTCCGCGGCCTGCAGCAGGTTCTGTAAACGTCCGCCGCCCTTGCGATACAGCCAAGACGTGCGCAAAATAATGTGGCGTTCGGTGGTGTCGCGCACCATAGCTTCGCCGGCGCGTTTGCTTTTGCCGTACGGGGTGTCCGCGTTAGGTGTGTCGAATTCGTTCACGGGCTCCAGCGTTTTGGCGGAATACACGTCGTCAGAAGAAACCTGCACCGTTATGGCACCCACGCCTTCAGCGGCCAGGGCCACATTGCGCGCGCCCAAAGCGTTCGCTTCGTAGGCCCTGAAGCGGGCGGAAAGCGAAGTGGCGTCGCGGCGCACGCCGGCGCAGTTGATCACGGCGTGGGGACGGATTTCCTGAGCGAAGGCTTCCAGGCGGTCGAAGTCACCGATGTCCATATTGCGGTCGGAGCCTATGACATCGTAGCCGGCGTCGGCCAGCCGCTTCGACAAAGCCTGGCCCAAGTACCCCTTAGCGCCGGTAATCCAAATACGCTTGTTTTCGCTCATGGTGCGCCCTTCCTAAGGTGGAATAATCAAGAACGCCCGTTATTTTAACGCTAAACCACCAAAGCAGGCGGGTCGCTTGTCAGGTTTTGGGTCACATGCCGCGTTTTACATGGAAATGATGCCGAACTGGGCGGCCACGTAGGCCACCAGCACTACCACAATCAGCACGGGGGCGATGTATTTCACCATAATGGTCCAAGGCTTGGCCAGCGCAAACCTGCCCGATTTCTCCACTTCGGCGATAAGCATTTTCGGCTTGATGATCCAGCCTACGAAGATGCAGGTGGCAATCGCCACAACGGGCATCAACACGCTGTTGGACAGGAAGTCGAACAGATCTAGCAGGCTGGAGCCCGCACCCAGGGGCTCAATGCCGGAAAGCACGTTGTAGCCGGCATTCACGAAGCTGCCCACCACCAGGGCGTAAATCAGAATGGCTAGCGAAGCCTTCAAGCGGCTTAGGTGCAGGCTGTCCTGCACAATGGACACGCATGCTTCCGCGATGGAAATGGCGCTGGTGACAGCGGCGAATAGCGCTAACAGGAAGAACAGTGTGCCGATAACGGGAGCCGCTGCGCCCATGTGCTCGAACACGGTGGGCAGCGTGATGAACATCAGCGACGGGCCGCTGGAGGCGGAAACGGCTTCAGCGGAACCCAAGGCAGCCACGGCGCCCGGGATAATCATGAAGCCCGCCAGCAGGGAAACCAGCAGGTCAAAGCCAGCAATGCGATTCACGGACTGCGTGATGTTTTCGTCGTCTTTCACGTAGCTGCCGTAGGTGATCATGATGCACATGGCAATGGACAGGCTGAAGAAGCACTGCCCGATGGCCGCCAACAGCAACTCAGGCGATATTTTGCTGAGGTCGGGGGTAAGGTAGTAGGCCACGCCGTCTAAGGCGCCGGGGATGGTGAAGGTGTAGATGGTCACGCCTAGCGCCAAAAGGATGAGCGCGGGCATAAGCACCAGGTTGATTTTTTCGATGCCGCCCTTCACGCCCAGTGCCACCACTACCAGCACTATAAGTGCGAACAGGAACAGCCAGAAATAGCTTTCGAATGGGCTGGTGATGAATGAGCTGAAAAACACGCCGCCGTCGGCCAACGTTTCAGCGCCCACGGTGATGTAGCCTACCGCGTACTTGGCCACCCAGCCGCCGATGATGCAGTAATACGGCAAAATGAGGAACGGCACTGCCGCCGCCACCACGCCAATGACGCGGTATTTCTTGCCGAAAGTGCCGAACGCGCCGATGGCGGATTGCTTGGTCTTGCGGCCCAAGGTGATGTCTTGCAGCAGCAGGGAAACGCCCAGCGTGAACACCAGGATGATGTAGATGAGCAGGAAGGTGCCCCCGCCGTACTTCGCCGCCAGGTACGGGAAGCGCCACATGTTGCCCAGGCCCACGGCCGAACCAGCCGCCGCCAAGATGAAAGCCCATTTCCCTGACCAAGATTCCCGTTCCATACATGTCCCCTTTGCCGTTGCAACGTAAAGTCCTGCGATTATAACGCGGCGGATGTGTAAATCCTTGTTAAATGAGGGGAGTTGCGGGGCGGGCGGGGTGGTTGTTTGCCATAATCGGGGCAGACTAGTTCACGGGATAGAGGTTGCTATGTGCGGAATTTGCGGGTTTACGCAGGCCGGCGAAGAAGATATGCCGGTGCTGAAGGCCATGTGCGATGTAATGGCGCATCGCGGGCCTGACGGCGAAGGGCAGTTCATTCAGGACGGCGTTGCGCTGGGGCACCGGCGCCTTTCGCTGATTGACTTGGAAGGCGGCTCCCAGCCCATTGTGCGGCCTGACCAAGGCTTCGCCATTGTGTTCAACGGGGAAATTTACAACTACCAGGACCTGCGGGCCCAGTTGCAGGCAGAAGGCTTCGCGTGGGAATTCCGCACGGATTCCGACACCGAAGTGCTGCTGGCGGCCTACGCGGCGTGGGGGAGGGACTGCCTGAACAAGCTGCGCGGCATGTTCGCTTTCACCATCTGGGATTTTGAAGCGCGCCAGCTGTTCTGCGCGCGCGATTTCTTCGGCATCAAGCCGTTTTACTACACAGTGTGCGACGGGCAATTCATCTTCGGGTCGGAAATCAAGGTGATTCTGGAGCACCCGGCGTATGAGCGCAAGCTGAACCGCGAAGCGCTGGAGCAATACCTGTGCTTCCAGTTCAGCGCGCTGGATGAAACGTTCTTCCAGGGCATTTTCAAGCTGCCGGCGGGCTGCTGCATGACGGTGGGCTTGGACGGCTCCTGCGACATCCAGCGCTTTTGGGGCCCGGACTACGCCTTCGACGAAACGCGCAGCTACGACGAAACGGTGGATGCCATTGACGCTGTGATGCGCGATTCCGTGCGCTACCACAACGTGGCTGACGTGGAAGTGGGCAGCTTCCTTTCTTCCGGCATAGATTCCAGCTACATGGCCGCCTGCCTGGCGCAGGAAAACCCGGACATCAAGACCTTCACCGTGGGGTTCGCGGAATATTCCGGGGAACGCGACGAGATTTCGTGGGCCAAGGAGCTGGCCGACAAGCTGGGCGTGCAAAACACGTCCAAACACATCACCGAAGAGGAATACTGGGCCAGCCTGCCCACGGTGCAGTGGCACATGGACGAACCATCGGCCGACCCTTCCGCCGTGGCGTTGTACTTCGTGGATCAAATTGCCGCCACGCAGGTGAAGGCCGTGCTTTCTGGCGAAGGGGCCGACGAGTTCTTCGGCGGGTATCGCATCTACCAAACGCCGCTGGCCAACGCGAAGCTAGGCGGCGTGCCCAAAGGCGTGCTGCATGCGGGATCGAAGGTATTAGGCGCTTTGCATGTGCGCGGTGCAAACTACCTGGACCGCGCTTCCAAAACGCCAGAGGATTGGTACTACACCAACGCATGCGGCGTGGCGTTCAGCGCGGAAGAGCGCGCGGCGCTGCTGCGGGAACCGGTGCGCTCGTGCACGCCACAGCAGCTGGTGGCGCCCACGTATGCCCAGGTGGCAGGCCTGGATGAAACCACGCGCATGCAGTATGTGGACCTGTACTATTGGCTGGTGGGCGACATCTTGCTGAAAACCGACAAGATGAGCATGGCTCACAGCCTGGAAAGCCGCGTACCCTTCCTGGACCGCCCCGTGTTCGACCTTTCGCGCACCATTCCCACGCGCTACAAGGTAAGCGATTCCCAAACCAAGCTTGCCTTGCGCGACGCCTCCAAGCGCGCCATCCCACAGGACTGGGCGGAAAAGGAAAAGCTGGGCTTCCCCGTGCCGGTGGTTTCGTGGTTGCGCGAGCAGCGCTACTACGAAGAGATAAAAGGCTGGTTTACCGGCCCGCTGGCGCAGGAGTTCTTCAACACCGATATGCTGGTCCAGCTGCTTGACCAGCACAAAGCCGGCGACAAGGACAACACACGCAAGATCTGGATTGTCTACATGTTCCTGATGTGGTACCGCATCTACTTCGTGGACCGCTGCAAGCCGGTGCGCGCGGTGGACTAAAAAGCA
This sequence comes from Coriobacteriia bacterium, assembly GCA_030523425.1. Lineage (GTDB taxonomy): Bacteria > Actinomycetota > Coriobacteriia > Coriobacteriales > Eggerthellaceae > JAUNIP01. Next base: position 62,172 of record JAUNIP010000001.1, on the reverse strand, counting down.
GGCCCCGTACGGGGCCTGCGAAAAACCGTGGCGGAGGATGTAGGATTCGAACCCACGGAACCTTGCGGCTCAACAGTTTTCAAGACTGCCGCCTTCAACCACTCGGCCAATCCTCCGTAAAATGTATGGGAAAGCATACCACAAGTGTGTGTAAAGGCTTTCTACGCGCACGGGCGGTTATAATGGCTGTCATGCAGATTACCGAAGACATACTGCGCCCCAACCAGGACGTGTGGGACAACACCTTCATGGACATGGCGCTTGAGCAGGCCAAAGGGGCGGCCAAGCTAGGCGAAGTGCCCATAGGCGCCGTGGTGGTGTATGACCCCATAGACCCCGCCACGCGCAAGCACACCCAGGCGGAACCTAGTGTGCTTGCCACGGCGTTCAACCTGCGGGAAACGCTGCAGGACCCTGCGGGGCATGCGGAATTTTCCGCCCTGCGCTTGGCTTCCCAGCGTTTGGGGGCGTGGCGGCTTACGGGTTGCACGGTGTATGTGACGTTGGAGCCGTGCCTGATGTGCGCGGGGCTTATGCACCAGGCGCGCGTGGATCGCTGCGTGTACGGTGCGGCGGACGCTAAGGCGGGCGCGCTGGGCAGTTTGTACCAGCTGAACGCAGATGAACGGCTGAACCACACCTACCCCGTTACCGCGGGCGTGCGGGAAGCCGAATGCGCCCAGCTGCTGAAAGATTTCTTTGCCCGGCGGCGTGCCGGCCGCACAGGCGCTCAGGGAGGAATAGCGTGACCGAAGAACACAAAGCCTACGGGGCCTGGCAAGAACAAATTGACATGGTGGCCTTCGCGCGGGAAGCAACGCTGCGCGACCAGGCCAGCACGTATGCGGGCAGCATCAAGCTGATTGCACCCGCCAAAGTGAACCTGTACCTGGGCATAGGCGCCAAGCGCGCCGACGGCTACCACGACGCGCTGAACATCATGCACGCCCTGATGCTGCACGATGTGCTGTACATGCGCACGCGCCCGCAGGCGGACTTGCTGGTGGGCCCCGACGCCGCGTTGGCGGGCAACGAAAGCGCTTCCGTGGCCAACGCTGACCTGGACATCCGCATGGTGTGCGTGGGCTGCGAAGGTGTGGAAGCACCTGACATCCCCGCGCAGGACAACCTGGTGTACAAGGCTGTGAAGGCGTTGGCGCAGCGCACGGGCAAAGGCGCCGGCGAATGCTTGGAAGTGCGCCTGGAAAAGCACATCCCGGCGCAGGCCGGCTTGGGTGGCGGATCGTCCGACGCTGCAGCGGCACTGGTGGGGGCTGCCCACTTGTGGGGGCTTAGCGCCGAAGATCCCGCCCTTGCGGAAGTGGCCGCCAGCTTAGGCGCCGACGTGCCCTTCTTTCTGCACGGCGGTTGCGCGCGCTTCACGGGCAAAGGCGAAGTGTTCCAAACGCAGCTGGAAGCCGCCAACAACGCGGTGGTGCTGGTGAAGCCCGAAGCAGGGCTTTCCACGGCGGCGGTGTACAAAACCTTTGACGACCAGGGCATTTCCTTGGCAGATGCGCCCCAAGCGCAGGCGGAAGCGGCCACGGCGGCCGCACAGGTGCCGCGCTACAACAACTTAAACGGCCCGGCGCGCAGTCTGTTGCCGCAGCTAGACGCCGTGTTTGCGTGGGCGGCGCAGCAGCCGGCTGTCACGGAGGCGTTGCTGTGCGGCAGCGGGTCGGCGGTGGCGCTGTTCTGCACGTCGTTCGAAGAAGCGTGCCGGCTTTCCGCGGCGGGCATGGCGCAGGGGTGGTGGACGCGCACAACGTCGCTTTCAAAGTTGCGCGCGGCGGTTGTCCCGCGCTAGGTTTTCTGTTAAAGTACTTTTTTGCGCCCGGGTGGCGGAACGGCAGACGCGTCGGTCTCAAAAACCGATATCGAAAGGTGTGTGGGTTCGAATCCCACCCCGGGCACCACGAAAACACAAAGCCCGCTTCGGCGGGCTTTTTGCGTCCTTGACTTTGCCGCTGGCAGGGCTACAATCATGCATTAGCACTCTAAGGTCGCGACTGCTAAAAGCAGCGCTCATGAACGAAAAGGAAGAGAAGCATGCGTAAATTCAAGACCGAAAGCCAGAAGCTGTTAGACCTGATGATCAACAGCATCTACACCAACAAAGAAATCTTTCTGCGCGAACTGATTTCCAACGCCTCGGACGCCATCGACAAGCTGAATTTCCGCAGCTTAACCGATTCCGACGTCAAGCTGGCGAAAGACGACCTGGCCATCAACCTGGCCTTCGACCGCAACAAGCGCACCATCACCGTCAGCGACAACGGCATCGGCATGACCGAAGCGGAACTGGACAAGAACCTGGGCACCATCGCCCATTCCGATAGCCAAACCTTCAAGGACGAAAACGCCGAACAACAGGGCGAAGACGTGGACATCATCGGTCAGTTTGGCGTGGGCTTTTATTCCAGCTTCATGGTGGCGTCCAAGGTGCGCGTGGTTTCCAAGGCTTACGGAGCTGAACAGGCCTTTGCGTGGGAAAGCGACGGCGTGAAGGGTTACACCGTGGAACCGGCCGAACGCGAAAGCTGCGGCACGGACGTGATTTTGACCATCAAGCCCACTTCGGCCGACGAAGACTATGACTTGTTCCTGACCGAATATCGCCTGAAGGAGCTGGTGAAGCGCTACAGCAACTACGTGCGTTATCCCATCAAGATGGAGGTCACGCATTCACGCCAGAAGCCCAAGCCCGAAGACGCCGGCGACGACTACAAGCCGGAATACGAAAACATCACCGAAGTGGAAACTCTGAACTCTATGGTTCCCATCTGGAAGCGTAAGCGCTCCGAAGTGGAAGACGAAGAGTACAACCAGTTCTACCAAAGCCAATTCCACGATACCAACCCGCCGGCGCGCATCATCAGCTTCCACGCGGAAGGCAGCTTGAACTACGACGTGCTGCTGTTCATCCCTCAGCAGGCGCCGTCCAACCTGTACACGCGCGGCTTTGAAAAGGGCTTGGCGCTGTACAGCTCTAACGTGATGATTCAAGAAAAGTGCTCTGACCTGTTGCCGGACCACTTCAATTTCGTGCGCGGCGTGGTGGATTCGCAGGACTTGCACCTGAACATTTCCCGCGAAACGCTGCAGCAGAACGCCCAGCTGCGCGCCATCGCCAAGCGTGTGGAAAAGAAAATCAAATCCGAATTGATGGACATGCTGAAGGAAGACCGCGAAGCCTACGAGAAGTTCTTCAAGCAGTTCGGCGACATGATGAAGTACGGCGTGTACACCACCTATGGCGAAGCATCCGCTGTGCTGCTTGACCTGCTGCTATTCTATTCCGCGAAGCAGGAAAAGCTGGTGACGCTTGATGAATTCGTGGCGGGCATGCCCGAAGAGCAGGACAAGATTTACTTTGCGGTGGGTACGTCGCTGGACTTGCTGACCAGGCAGCCGGCGGTCACCAGCGTGTTGAACAAGGGCTTTGACGCGCTGCTTTGCACCGGCCCTGTGGATGAAGTGTGCCTGACCATCCTGCATGAATTCAACGACACCCAGATTCAGAACTGCGGCCTGAGCGGCACCGACTTGGCCACCGAAGATGAAAAGAAGGACGCCGAAAGCGTTGAAGAGGACAACAAGGACCTGCTTGACGCCGTGAAGGAAGCGCTGGGTGCCGAAGTGACGAAGGTGGTGGTTTCCACGCGTCTGACCAGCGAAGATGACGCCGCTGCCTGCGTGGTGCCGGACGGTATGGTTTCCTTTGCCATGGAACGCGTGATGGCGGCTTCCGGCGAAGACGAGGACTACCAGCCTTCGCGCATTCTGGAGCTTAACGCCAAGCATCCGGTGTTTGCTGCCATCCAGAGCGCGTCTGATTTGGGTCAGGCCGAAAAGGTGGCCGACTATGCCACGCTGCTGTACGGCCAAGCGCTGCTGGTGGAAGGCCTGCCGCTGAAAGACCCGCTGGCCTTCGCCACGCTGGTCTCCAAACTGATGGTGTAAGGCTGCGCGCAGACCCGCATGGAGCGCAAAAACATACTGGTGCTGTTCAGCAAGGTGCCCGAAGTGGGCCTGGTGAAGACGCGCCTTTCCATTCTGAAAGACGGCATTTTGGCGCCTGACGACGCGGCCCACCTGTATCACTGCATGCTGTTTGACGTGGTGGAATGCATTTGCGCTGCCATGGCCGACCTGGAACGCAAATCCGCCGCCGCGTGCGAAGCCGTGCGCGCGGCGGGGCAGGCTTGCCCCGTGCAAGACACCTACGAACTGATGATTTCCACCACGCCTGCCGAAAACGTGCCCGTGATGCGCAAGCTGTTCGAAGACGCCGGCCAGTGGCCGCGCCCGCTGGTGTTCGACTACGACGAAGGCGCCAACTTCGACATTCACTACAATTGCGCCTTTCAAAAGGCGTGGGACCGTGGGGCGGACTGCATCCTTTCCATGGGTGCGGACATGCCGGCACTCACCAAGGTGGACGTGCGCCTGGGCTTTCAGGAGCTGCACAAGCTGTGGGATGCGAAGGTGCCGGGCATCGTGTTGGCGCCCGACCAGGAAATGGGCGTTTCGGTGGTGGGGTGGAACCGCACCACGCCGTTCGACCACACCGGCGTGTATTACTGCCAAAACGGCCTGACGGTGCTGCCGGCCTACATCGAAAAGGCGCAGCGTGCGGGCCTGCGCGCGGTGCATCTGCCGGCTATTCCCGACGTGGATACCGTGGCTGACCTTCGCCACAACATCACGCTGGTCCAAGCCCTGAACTATTGCGCCGAAAGCGGCGACGACGTGTGCCCGCCCTGGCGCACCTACGAAGCCCTGAAGGACCTTGGCTTGGGAGAAGTCCGCGTAATGCCCAACAACCTAATGGACCCCCGCGAACATATTGATTTCTGACGGAGATCTGGGGCGAAACTCTCAGTCCCGCCGCGGCCGGGGGGCGGCGGATACCTGCAGAGCTCCCCGTTCCGCTGCTCAAGCCCCGCTGCGCGGGGCTTTCGTGCGCTGCACTGCTTCATGCATTTTTATTCCGCTGCGCTTCGCGCAGCATTATTTCCTATCAGAGTCGCCCTGCAGGAATCCGCCGCCCCCGGCCGCTGCATGTTCGAAACTTGGCAGGCGTTTCCTGACCCCTGCCAGGAAACGTCAGCGGGCTGTTTTGCCTTTTTAGCGGCGGGATGCGCATGTGCTATTCGCGCAAAACTGCATAAATAGTTAAATATTTGCGTGGAAAATGAATATTTTTTAAAAATATACGAAAAATTGTAAAAAATGCATTTTGTGGGGAAATTCTATGCAGTTTTCCTTTATTATATCCATTCATTGTTTTGAAACTGAAATCGTGCGGCGTAAGGAAGCCGCCATAAGGGGTAACCATGGCAGAAGCAACAGCGGAACAGGATAACAACATCGTCAAGAAGGTGGCGCTTTCTTCCTTCTTGGGCAACTTCATCGAATGGTTCGACTACGGTTCGTACAGCTATTTGGCTACCATCATCGCGGCGGTGTTCTTTGCTGACGACGGTGCTTCGGGCTTAATCATGACGTTCGCTGTGTTTGCCATTTCGTTTGTGGCGCGTCCGTTCGGCGCGTTCATCTGGGGTAGCTTGGGCGACAAGAAGGGCCGCAAGTGGGCCCTTTCGGTGTCCATCTTCCTGATGTCGGGCGCCACGTTCCTAATTGGCCTTCTGCCCACCTTTGCCATGGTGGGTTGGATTGCTCCCGTTTTGTTGCTGTGCTGCCGTGTTGTGCAGGGTTTTAGCGCTTCTGGCGAATATGCTGGCGCGGCCACGTTCCTGGCAGAATATGCCCCCACCAACAAGCGTGGCCTGTATTGTTCCCTGGTGCCGGCTTCCACTTCTATTGGCCTGCTGGTAGGCTCTGGTATCGCGGCGTTTATGCTGTTTGCCCTTCCTGAAACCGACCTGCACACCTGGGGCTGGCGTATTCCCTTCCTGATGGCTGGTCCTTTGGGCTTTATCGCTCACTACATTCGTACTAAGCTTGAGGATAGCCCCACCTACCATGCCATGCAGGATGCCATGACGGCTCAGCCTGGAGAAACCTTGCATCCGGTGCGCGACCTGTTCCAGAAGCACCTGAAGAAACTGGTGATTTCTTTCGGCGCTTGCATGCTGAATGCGGTTGGCTTTTATGCGGTGCTTACTTATCTGCCCACGTACCTGACCGACGCCGTGGGTATGGATGCGGGCATGGCCACGCTGGCCACCAACATCAGCCTGGTGGCGTATGTGGCCTTCGTGTTCGCCAGCGGCTGGATTTCCGACCGCTTCGGCCGCAAGCGCATGCTCATTACCGCGTGCGTAGCATTCATCGTGCTCACCGTGCCGGCCTTCATGCTGCTGAACACGGCGAACTTCGTGGTGGTGCTGGTGGTGGAAATGGTGCTGTGCCTGATTCTGACCATCAACGACGGCACGCTTTCCAGCTATCTGACCGAAACCTTCCCCACCGAAGTGCGCTACACCGGCTTCGCGCTGTCGTTCAACCTGGCGAACGCCCTGTTCGGCGGCACGGCATCGCTTATCTGCACGTCGCTGATTGCGGGTACGGGCAACAACCTGGCACCCGCCTTCTACCTGATAGGCATTTCCGTCATAGCCCTGATTGCCATGATCTTAAGCCACGAACACTCCGGCAAGGACTTATCCGAAGTGGAATAGCGTTCCACCGTTAACGTCAGATTACGGGACTTGACTTCGCGGGATGCGGGGGCGTACAATTTCGCTTTACAAACCGCTGACGCGGGGAGGACGCTGGAAACAGGCCTTACAGAGAACGTTGCACAGCTGAGAGCAATGCGGATACTGGCCAGCCGATGGGCCCGCCGAGGGCGCTGTGAAAGCAGCGACGTGTTGGACCGGCGTGAACGGTCGGGGGCGTGTTAGCGCTTCGCTGAGTGCGCAGATTGTCTGCGAATCAAGGTGGCACCGCGGGTTTTACTCGTCCTTGGCTGTTGGGAAGTCAGGGGCGTTTTTTTTGTGCCCCGGAAAGGAGTGGAGCTTGCTTTCGCTAAGCCTTGACCAGGCGCAACGCATCTGCGCGGCCGACGCAACGCTGCGCCGTGTCCCGTTGGCCACCGAAATCTATTCCGACGTGCGCACGCCCGTGCAGGTGCTGCGCATTCTGAAGGGCGTCTCCAACCACGTGTACATGCTGGAAAGCGCCGAAGCGGCCGACAAATGGGGCCGCTACACCTTCTTGGGCTATGACCCCACGCTGGAAATCACGGCGCGCAACGGGGAGGTGTTCGTGAACGGCGAACGCCAGGAAGGCACCGACCCCGCGCCCTACATTCGCCAGGTGTTGGCTGAAAACAAGGCGCCGCGGCTGGAAGGCTTGCCGTCGTTCGCGGGCGGCCTGGTGGGGTATTTCTCCTACGACTACCTGAAGTACAGCGAACCCAGCCTGAACCTGAACGCGCATGACGACGAAGGCTTCAACGACGTAGACTTGATGCTGTTCGACAAGGTGATAGCGTTTGACAACCACCGCCAGCGCATCGTGCTGATTGTGCAACTTGACGCGCGCAATCTGGAAGCTTCCTACGCGGAAGGCGAAGCGCAGCTTGCTGCCATGGCGCGCCTGATCATGGAAGGTGTGCCCATCGAAGCAACAGGCGGTCGCTGCACCAGCGCGTTTCGCCGGCTGTTCGACGAAGAAGGCTACTGCAACATTGTGCACAAGGCCCAGGAGCACATCCGCGAAGGGGACATCTTCCAGGTGGTGCTTTCCAACCGGCTGGACGCCGACTTCGAAGGCAGCCTGTTAGACACCTATCGCTACCTGCGGGCCAGCAACCCTTCGCCGTATATGTTCTACTTTTCCAGCGACGACATAGAGCTTGCGGGCGCTTCCCCGGAAACGCTGGTGAAGCTGGAAGACGGCGTGCTGCACACCTTCCCTTTAGCGGGCACGCGTCCGCGCGGCGCCACGCCCGAAGACGACGCGGCGTTGGAAGCGGGCCTGCTGAAGGACGAAAAGGAGCTGGCCGAGCACAACATGTTGGTTGACCTGGGCCGCAACGACATCGGCCGCATTTCGAAGTTCGGCAGCGTGCGCGTGGAGCAGTATCACCAGGTGCTGAAGTACAGCCACGTGATGCACATAGGGTCAACCGTGCGCGGCGAAATCCGCCCCGACCAGGACGCCTTGAACGCGGTGGATGCCATCCTTCCCGCCGGCACTTTAAGCGGCGCGCCGAAGATTCGCGCCTGTCAGATCATCAACGACCTGGAAGACTGCAAGCGCGGCGTGTACGGCGGCGCCATCGGCTACATAGACCTGGCGGGCAACCTGGACACCTGCATTGCCATCCGCCTGGCCTTCAAGAAGAACGGCCGCGTGTTCGTGCGCAGCGGCGCCGGCATAGTGGCGGACAGCAACCCGCCTACGGAAAACCAGGAATGCATCAACAAAGCCGCCGCCGTGGTGGAAGCTATCACTGCGGGGAAAGAAGGCATGCGATGATTCTGCTGATAGACAACTACGACAGCTTCACCTTCAACCTGTACCAGTACGTGGGCGAAATCCAGCCCGACATCAAGGTGGTGCGCAACGACGCGCTAAGCGTGGAAGAAGCGCTGAACCTGCGCCCCAGCCACATCATCATCAGCCCGGGCCCGGGGTATCCGGCGCAAGCCGGCATCTGCATCCCGTTGGTGCAGGAAGTGGCCGCGCGCCAGGTGAACATACCGGTGCTGGGCATCTGCCTGGGGCATCAAGCCATCTGCGAAGCCTTCGGCGCACGCATTGGGCATGCCAAGCAGCTGATGCACGGCAAGCAAAGTATGGTGCGGCTGGACACCGAAAACCCGCTGTTCGAAGGCCTGCCGCAGGACTGCCCAGTGGCGCGCTACCACAGCTTGGCGGCGCTGCCCGAAACCCTGCCCGACTGCCTGAGCGCCATAGCCACCACGCAAGACGGCGAAATCATGGCGGTGGCTCACAAGCAGCTGCCCATCTTCGGCATGCAATTCCACCCGGAAAGCATCATGACGGCATACGGCATGGACATGCTGCGCAACTATCTTCGGTAACGCGGGCGAGAAGCCCCTGGCATAGAAAGGAACACCATGATTCAGGAAGCCATTTTCAAGATTGTAGACAAGCAAGACCTTACCTACCAGGAAGCCTATGACGTAATCAGCGAAATCATGTCAGGCGACACCACGCCCACGCAGACGGCGGCCTTCTTGGCGGCGCTTTCTACCAAGTCTACCAAGGCCGAAACCATCGACGAAATTGCCGGCTGCGCGGCGGCCATGCGCGCGAAGGCGGAAACCTTCACCTACAGCCAGCCCGTGTTCGAAATTGTGGGCACCGGCGGCGACAAGGCGGGCAGCTTCAACATTTCCACCACGGCGGCCATGATCATTGCGGCCGGCGGGGTGAAGGTTGCCAAGCACGGCAATCGTGCAGCCTCCAGCCAATCCGGCACGGCCGACGTGCAGGAAGCCCTAGGTATCAACATTCAGCAGGACCAAGCGCTGTGCACCAAGCTGCTTGATGAAGTGGGCTTTTGCTTCTTCTTCGCGCAGAAGTACCACCCGGCCATGAAATACGTGGGCCCCATCCGCAAGGAACTGGGCATCCGCACGGTGTTCAACATCTTAGGCCCGCTGACCAACCCCGGTAACCCGCAGCGCTTCTTGCTGGGCGTCTACGACGAAAGCCTGGTGCAGCCGCTGGCGGAAGTGCTTACGCAGCTGGGCGTGGATGATGGCATGGTGGTGCACGGCTTGGCCACGCTAGACGAGCTTTCTACCGCCTGCGACACCAAGGTGTGCGAATTCCACCGCGGCTTCTACCGCACATACGTGGTGCGTCCCGAAGACTATGACTTCCCCCGCTGCACACGCGACGACCTGAAGGGTGGCACGCCGGAAGAAAACGCCGCCATCACGCGCGGCATCCTAAGCGGCGAAATTACCGACTGCAAGGCCGACACTGTGCTGCTGAACGCAGCGGCGGGCCTGTACCTGAACGGGCAGGCGGAAAGCCTGGAAGAGGGCATCATCTTGGCCCGCAAGCTTATTGCCAACGGCAAGGCGTTGGCCACGCTGGAGCGCTACATCGAAGTGAGCAATTCCTGATGGCAACCATTCTGGACACCATAGCCGAAGCCACCCGTGTGCGGGTGGCCCAAGCGGCTGCGGAAACGCCGCTGGAGGAACTGCAGGCGCAGTGCGCGGCGTTAGGCGCGGGGGAGGGCGTGCGCTTTCTGGAAGCGCTGCAGCGCCCTCAGTTCAGCTTCATCTGCGAAGTGAAGAAGGCGTCCCCCAGCAAAGGCCTGATAGCACCGGATTTCCCGTACGTAAGCATAGCGCAAGACTACGAAGCGGCGGGCGCGGACTGCATCAGCTGCCTGACCGAACCCCAGTGGTTCATGGGCAGCGACGCCATCTTCGGCGAAATCCGCACCGCGGTGGCCACACCCATGATTCGCAAGGACTTCACGGTGGATGTCTACCAGATATACCAGGCGCGCACCATGAACGCCAACGCGGTGCTGCTGATATGCAGCTTGCTGGACACGCCCACGCTGGCACAATACCTGGATCTGGCGCACAGCTTGGGGCTGGTGGCGCTGGTGGAAACGCATGATGGGGCCGAAATTTCGCAGGCCGTGGAAGTGGGCGCGCGCATCATTGGAGTGAACAACCGCAACCTGAAGGACTTCAGCGTGGACTTCTCCAACGCGCAGCGCCTGCGGGAACTCATTCCGCCGCATTGCGTGTATGTGGCCGAATCGGGTGTGGCCTGCGCCGAAGATGTGGCCACCATGGCTGCTATGGGGGCAGATGCGGCGCTTATTGGCGAAGCGTTGATGCGCGCCGAAGACAAAGGTGCCAAGCTGGCGGAATTCCGCGCGGCGGCGCAGGGCGCCCAAGCAGCAAGGAGCGCCCAGTGAGCGTGCGCATCAAATGCTGCGGCATGTTCCGCCCGGAAGACATTGTGGCCGTGAACGCCGCACTGCCGGACTATTGCGGCTTCGTGGTGAACTTCCCGAAAAGCCACCGCAGCGTGACGCCGCAGCAGTGCGCGGCCTTGAAGGCGCAGCTGGATCCGGCCGTGAAGGCCGTGGGGGTGTTCGTGGACGAAGACCCGCAGGTGGTTGCCGCGCTGGTGAACAAAGGCGTGCTACATGTGGTACAGCTGCACGGCCACGAAACTGCCGACTATATGCAGCAGTTGCGCGGCTTGTGCAAGGCACCCCTTATAAAGGCGTATAAAATTCGCAATGCGGCAGACGTGCAGGAAGCCAACGCCAGCACGGCAGACATGGTGCTGCTGGATAACGGCTACGGCACAGGCGAACAGTTCGACTGGTCCCAAGCGGCTGGCATCCAGCGGCCGTTCATGTTGGCCGGTGGTCTGACCTGCGAAAACTTAGCGGCCGCCATAGATGCCCTGCACCCGTGGGGCGTAGACCTTAGCAGCGGGCTGGAACTAAACAAGGTGAAAGACGCGGAACTTATCGCACGCGCGGTTTCCGTGGTAAGGAATAAGGAGGAAGCGTATGACTAATCCTGCGGGACGGTTCGGCGAACACGGGGGCCAGTACATCCCCGAAACGCTGATGAACGCCGTCATAGAACTGGAGGAAGCCTACAACCGGTTCAAGGACGACCCGGATTTCAAGGCGGAACTGAAAGACCTGCTGGACAACTACGCCAATCGGCCCAGCTTGCTGTATTTCGCTGAAAAGATGACGCAAGACCTGGGTGGCTGCAAGATTTACCTGAAGCGCGAAGATTTGAACCACACGGGCGCACACAAGATCAACAACGCGCTAGGCCAGGCGCTGTTGGCCAAGAAGATGGGCAAGACCCGCCTGATTGCCGAAACCGGCGCGGGGCAGCACGGCGTGGCCACGGCCACGGTGGCGGCGCTGTTGGGCATGGAATGCCACGTGTACATGGGCGTGGAAGACATGGAGCGCCAAGCGCTGAACGTGTATCGCATGCGCCTGATGGGCACCGAAGTGCACGGCGTGGATGCTGGCACGGGCACGCTGAAAGACGCGGTCAGCGAATGCATGCGCGAATGGACCAACCGCATTTCCGATACCCATTATTTGCTGGGCAGCTGCATGGGCCCGCACCCGTTCCCCACCATTGTGCGCGACTTCCAAAGCTTCATAGGCTACGAGATCATCGACCAGATGCTTGAGCGCGAAGGCCGCCTGCCGGATTACGTGTTAGCCTGCGTGGGCGGCGGGTCGAACGCCATAGGCACGTTCTATCCTTTCATCGAAAAGGAAGGCGTTGCGCTGATTGGCACCGAAGCGGCCGGGCGCGGCATAGACACCTGGGAGACCGCCGCAACCATCAACACGGGCAGCGAAGGCATCTTCCATGGCATGAAAAGCTACTTCTGCCAGGACGAATACGGCCAGATTGCCCCCGTGTACAGCATTTCGGCCGGCCTGGACTACCCCGGTATTGGCCCCGAACACGCGTGGCTGCATGACACAGGCCGCGCGCAGTACGTGGCCATCACCGACGAAGAGGCCGTGTGCGCCTTCGAATACCTAAGCCGCACGGAAGGCATCATTCCCGCCATAGAAAGCGCGCACGCGGTGGCCTACGCGCAAAAGCTTGCGCCCACCCTGCCCAAGGATGCCATCATGGTGATTACCTTGAGCGGTCGCGGGGACAAAGACTGCGCAGCTATGGCCCGCTACAGGGGCCAGATGATTACGGAGGACTAGGTGCACGCACTGCGCGGCCGTCCAGCTGCGGTCACGGCGCCCTTAGGCCGCTCCCTTCGCTGGCCGGTCCCGCAACACGCACCCCTAGCCCTCAGAAGAATTTTGTAATTGTTTTTACTAAGGAAGGCTAAGCCATGAGCAACGAAACCATTCGCGCTGCGTTTGAAAGCGGTAACGGGAAGGCTTTCATTCCGTTTGTCACCTGCGGCGACCCCAACTTGGAAACCACGAAGGCCATCGTGCGCGCCATGGTGGACGCACGCGCAGACATCATAGAGCTGGGCATTCCCTTCAGCGACCCTACTGCGGAAGGCCCCGTTATCCAGGGCGCCAACTTGCGCGCGCTGGAAGGCGGCGTGGACACCGACAAGATTATGGACATGGTGGCCGAACTGCGCGCCGACGTTACCGTGCCGTTGGTGTTCATGACCTACGGCAACATCGTGTACCACTACGGCGTGGAAAAGTTCGCCAAGCGCGCGGCCGAAGTGGGCATAGACGGCCTGATTCTGCCGGACACGCCCTATGAAGAAAAGGAAGAGTTCGCGCCCATCATGGCCGCGCACGGCATTTCCTACATCAGCCTGATTGCGCCTACCAGTGAAGATCGCATTGGCATGATTGCCGCCGAAGCGCAGGGCTTCGTGTACTGCGTGAGCAGCCTGGGTGTGACCGGCACGCGCAGCGAAATAACCACCGACATAGGTGCCATGGTGGAACTGGTGCGCAAGGCAACCGACGTGCCCGTGGCCGTAGGCTTCGGCATCAGCAACCCCGAAGCCGCCGCGAAGATGGCCGCCCTGTCCGACGGCGCCATAGTAGGCAGCGCCCTGGTAAAGCTAATAGCCCAACACGGCGCGCAAAGCGCCCAACCGGTCGCCGAATCCGTGCGCGCCATGGCGCAAGCAGTTCACGCGCTGTAAGTGTGTTCCTGTCGCTCCCCGTCGTACCACTCCAAGGCCAACAAAAAAGCCCGGGCTGCCGCCCGGGCTTTCGCTTGCTAATGCTTAGTCGTTCCACATTTCGGGGCGGACCAGCGTAGAGTCCTTCACCCGGTTGGGGAAATAATCTTCGCAGCCGCCTTCGCGGTACACGTCGGCCGTGCAGCAGTGCAGGCCGCCGCCGAAGGGGTAGGCGTCGCGCAGGTCGCAGGGGATGACGTTCATGCCCAGCTTGTCCATTTGCTCCATCTGGTACACTTCCGAAGCTTCCACCACCACGGTCTTGGGGTCTAACACCAGGCAGTTCATGGACAGCCACACGCTGGAGTAGCACAGCTCGGGCGGTTCGGTGTGGGCCGGCTGGGCGGCTTCCACAATCTGCCAATCGTTGGCTTCGAAGATGGCGCGCTGTTCTTGGGGCAGCGGACGCACGGGGTTGTTGATGATCAGGCCCGGGCGCAGCGGCACGAACGTGGCGTCGATGTGGATGGGGTACGGGTCGCCGGGGAAGTTCACGGCATGGATGCGCAGGTCAGGATAGTAGCGCTGCATCCAGTCCATGGCGGCGCGGTTGGTGGTCAGGCCGTGCTGCACGAAGATGTCCTTGCCCATGCGCATCCAGTCGGCGGCGTCCCACATGGGTTCCACTTCGGTGGTCACGAAGTCCTTGTTGGCGGTGCGCACCAGGCGCTCTTCCAGGCTGATGGATTCGTCGTAGTAGTTGTGCTTGTAGGAAGCATCCGTCAAGCGCGGGCGCGGGGCCTGGGTCCACTTGAATTCGGGATCCTCTTCGAAGTACTTTTCCATCAGCGGCCAGTAAGCCAGGTATTCAAAGTAGCGGCAGCGGAAGGACTGAGCAGCAGCCATGATTTCGTTGCCCACGGTCAGCAGCACGTCGCGCGGGGGCATACAGCCCATCATGGAATCGTTGGTGAAGTCGGGGGTGCCAATCTTTTGGTTCCACTGCAGCGGGGTGGGGCGGTCCACCTTGATGCCGCGGTCTTCCAGGATTTTCACCAGGCGGTCAAGCGCGGCGTTGCCGGCTTCCACGGTGCGCAGCGGGCGCAAGCCCCACATGCCACGCATGTCGGAGTCCACAGGCACCTTTTCCGAGGTGGCGGGCTCTTCGGGAACAATCATTCCGTTGTCGCAACGGCCAACGATCACGTGCTTTAGCGGATCCCAGTCGTTCCAAGAATTGACGATCTTCGTCATCTTCAGTCCTTTCCTAGCTCTTCATTGCCGCTGTAAACAGAGAATTTTTCCCTGAAAATCAACGAATACTCTTTATACCACGTTTGCACGCTCACATGCTTCCTATCAGCAGAAAAACAGCCTTTCTTTCTGTTTTAACATGAGTCCTAAACCGTCCGACAGTTTGTCGGGTTTGTGTACGAATTCATCAGGCTGTGAAAAATCCAACATACTGTCGAATATAATGGGGCAGAGGTGAGTTTGATGTCCGACGGCAGCACTATTACGAACGCAACCCCGCCTGGTGATACGCGGGGCATGCTGGTTCATGTCGGCATCGATGTGGGCTCTACCACGGTGAAGGTGGTGGCCATCAACGCCGCCACGCGCGAAGTGCTGTATTCCACGTATGTGCGCCACCATGCGCGTCAGGCCGAAACGGTAGGGCGCGTGCTGCAGGAATTCCGCGCGCAGTTCCCCGAAGCTTCTTTGCGGGCCGCCGTGTGCGGGTCGGGCGCTATGTCGTTGGCGGAAGCGTTCCGGCTGCCGTTCGTGCAGGAAGTGGTGGCCAACAGCATTGCCGTGCGCACGCTGTATCCGCATGCCCGCACGGCCATAGAACTGGGCGGCCAAGACGCCAAGATGGTGTTTTTCGCCTACAGCGAAGAAGAGCAGCGCCTGAACGTGGCCGACATGCGCATGAACGGCAGCTGCGCGGGCGGCACGGGCGCCTTCATCGATGAAATAGCTTCGCTTCTGCGCATCCCGGTGGAAGAATTCGACGCGGCGGCAGCGGCGGGCACCACGGTGCATGACGTTTCCGGCCGCTGCGGCGTGTATGCCAAAACCGACATCCAGCCGCTGCTGAACCAAGGCGTTCCCAAGGAAGACCTGGCCCGCAGCGCGTTCCATGCCATTGCCAAGCAGACCATCGGCGGTTTGGCACAGGGCTTGGAAATCACCCCGCCGGTCATCTTCGAAGGCGGGCCGTTAACGTTTAACTCCACGTTGGTGGACGTGTTCGTGGAACGCTTGGGGCTTGCGTCTGACCAGGTGGTTATTCCTGACCACCCCGAAACGGTCATCGCGTTAGGGGCGGCACTTTCGCTGGACGAACTGTTCGCGGACCAGCCCGCCGTGTTGGATTTCGACCGCATTCGCTACGCCATTGAAAACCACCTTGATGAACAGAAATCGGTGGAACATGCCAACCCCTTCTTTGCCAACCAACAGGAAAAGGACGAATTCCTGCTGCGGCACCCTTTGGGTGGTCATGTGGCCATGGAATTGGAGCCCGGCACCACCGCGCGCGTGTTTTTGGGCATCGATTCAGGCTCTACCACCACGAAGTTTGTGCTGCTAGACGAATTGGACCGGGTGGTGGATTCGTTTTACGCGTCCAACGAAGGCGAACCGTTAGAGGTGGCCCGCCAGGCCTTACTGGACATTCGCACAAAGTTTGCAGACGCCAACGTGAACCTGGACATAGTGGGCGTGGGCACCACCGGCTACGGCGAATTGCTGTTCAACGAAGCCTTCCAGGCTGACTTCCACGTGGTGGAAACGGTGGCCCATTCTTACGCGGCGCAAGTGTGCTTGCCCGACGTCAGCTTCATCTTGGACATCGGCGGGCAGGACATGAAGGCCATGTGGGTGGAAGACGGCGTGATCACCAACATCGTGGTGAACGAAGCGTGTTCTAGCGGCTGCGGGTCGTTCTTGGAAACGTTCGCTTCCAGCCTGGGCATTCCGGTGCGCAGCATTGCGGAGGCGGCCTTCCGCGCGAAGGACCCTGCGGTGCTGGGAAGCCGCTGCACCGTGTTCATGAACAGCTCCATTGTGACCGAGCAGAAAAACGGCAAGACGCCCGACGACATTATGGCGGGCCTGTGCCGTTCCATCATAGAAAACGTGTTTACCAAGGTCATTCGCGTGTCAAACTTGGATTCGCTGGGGCCAAACATTGTGGTGCAGGGCGGCACCTTCCGCAACGACGCGGTGCTGCGCGCCTTCGAGCAATACGTGGGGCACAGCGTCACCCGCGCGCCGTATCCGGGCCTGATGGGTGCCATCGGCGCGGCTATGCTCACACGCCAGCATATGCAGGAAGCCGCGCAGAATGGCGTTTTGCCGGCATCCACGTTCATCGGCTTGGACGCGCTGGATGATTTTTCCTACGAACAAGAAACCAACTTGGTGTGCCCGTGGTGCGCTAACGGGTGCAACCGTACGCGCATCGTGTTCAACAACGGGTCGCAGTTTGTGATTGGCAACCGCTGCCCGAAGGGCGAAGTGGTTGGTGACCCCCAAGACGCCGCCGTGCGCAGCCAAATTCAGCAGGTGCGCGAAGCTCAAGAAAGCGTGCCGAACCTGTTTGACGAACGCGAGCGCTTGCTGTTCCAGAAGTGGGAACACGAACAGGTGCTGCCGCCGAATGGCCAGGTCATAGGCTTGCCGCGCGTGCTTTTCTACTGGGACAGCGCCCCGTTTTGGCGGGTGCTGTGGGAAAGCCTGGGCTTCACGGTGCGCTTCAGCCGCCCTTCCAATCGCAAGCTGTACGAACGCGGGCTTCCCGCAGTTGCTTCCGACACCGTATGTTTCCCCGCCAAGCTGGTGCACGGCCACATGCGCGACTTGGTGGACAAGCAGGTAGATCGCATCTTCATGCCGGTTATCACCACGGTGCCCACCGAAAACACTGAAAGCACCAGCGTTTCCATGTGCGCGGTGGTGAAGGGTTACGCCATGGTCATCCGCAATTCGGACAATCCCGAAAGGCACTTTGACGTGGTGTATGACGACCCGCTGTTCCACTGGTATACCGAAGCGGATCGGCAGCGGCAGTTGGCGGATTATTTTCGAACGAACTTCGGCATTAGTGCGCAGCATGTAAATGAAGCCCTGCGCCTGGCCGACGCCGCTCAGCGCACCTTCCGCGAAACGTTGGAGCGCCGCGGGGGCGAAATCATGCGCGACTGCCGCAAGAAGGGCACCTACGCCGTGGTGTTGGCCAGCAGGCCCTACCAAAACGACGCCCTGGTGAACCACGACTTGCCGCAGTTCTTCACCGAGCGAGGCATCCCTGTGCTCACGGCTGACAGCGTGCCGGGGGCCACGGGCGTAGACCTAAGCAAGAGCCTGATAGACGTGGTGAACAACTTCCACGCGCGCATGCTTTCCACCGCCATGGTGGCCGCCGGCAGCGAAAACCTGGAATACGTGCAGATTGTCAGCTTCGGTTGCGGGCATGACGCGTACCTTTCCGACGAAATCATCCGCCTGATGCGTGAAATCAGCGGCAAGACGCCGCTGGTGCTGAAGGTGGACGAAAGCGACATCCAAGGCCCGCTGCGCATCCGCGTGCGGTCGTTCATCGAAACGGTGAACATGCACCGAGCCAAGCACGAAGCGCTGAAGGTGCACGAGCTGACCGACCCCTACCCGGTGAAGTTCACCAAGCAGGACAAGGCCACCAAAACGGTGCTGGTGCCTAACACGTCCCATGCTTTTTCCATGCTGCTGGCTGCAGCATTCAAGGGCCAAGGCCTGAATGCGGTTTCCATAGGCGTAGGGCACGAACAGGCTATTCGCCTGGGTAAGAAATACGTGCACAACGACATCTGCTTCCCGTGCCAAATTGTGATTGGCGAACTGTTGGCCGAACTGGAAAGCGGCGCATACGACCTGGACAACGTGGCCGTGGCGCAGGGCAAATACATCGGCGACTGCCGCTTGACCCACTACGCCAGCCTAACGCGTAAGGCTCTTGACGACGCCGGGTATGCCCAGGTGCCCATCGTCACCAACGACGACGTTGACTACCACAACATTCACCCCGGGTTCAAAATGAACCTGCTGACGGCCATCCGCATTGCGTATGGCCTGCCCATGATTGACGCGCTGGAAGAACTGCTGCGCAAGATGCGCCCCTACGAATTGGTGCCCGGAAGCGCGAACGAGGCCTTTGACCAGGCGCTGAAGCTGACCGTGGACGGCATGGCCGCGCATGGCATCCGCGGGGCGAAGCGCGGGTTCGCCAAGGGCATTGCCCTTATGAAGGGCGTGCGCTACGACCGCAGCACCCCGCGGCCGAAGGTGCTCATAGTGGGCGAATACCTGCTGAACTTCCACCCGGGCGCCAACCACGAAATAGAAGACTATCTGGAGCGCAACGGCTTCGAAATCATAGAAGCCCGCATGACCGACGTCATCCGCAAGTCATATTTTTACAAGGATGCCCAAAACAAAGAATACAACCTGGACAAGCCCTTCAGCGAAAAGACGCTGTTCAGCATAGAAAACAACGTGTTCGAATTGGCGCACAACACGGCGGACAAAATTGCCAGCGCGCACCCGCTGTACCGGCCAGCCACGCGCATGCCCGAACTGGTGCAGGCTTCCGACCCCATCATCCACCACACGTTCGATGCCGGCGAAGGCGTGCTGATCCCTGGCGAAATTCTGCATCACGCCGCGCACGGCTGCCGCAACTTCGTGATTCTGCAGCCCTTTGGCTGCCTGCCCAACCACGTGGTGGGCCGCGGCATCTCCAAACGCCTGAAGGAACTGTACCCCGAAGCGCAAATCCTGCCGCTAGACTATGACCCCGACGTCAGCTTCGCCAACGTGGAAAACCGCCTGCAAATGCTGATCATGAACGCCAAGCACTAGCTTGTTGGCGCAGGTCAGACGCTTCGCCAGGTCTTGCAGTGAGCTATCCTAATCCCGCCGCGGCCCCTTGTCTCCCGTGAACGCGACTACGGCGTAACGTATGACGTCATAGATTGGCCCTAACGCACGCTGTTTCGGGCGGCTGCGCGTGCGTCAAGGTGCCTGTCAGGAAAGGCCAGCTCCCAGTGCGCGAGCTTGTTCCAGGCCGGGGTTGCCTTCTATGGCGCCCACTTCGTAGACGTTATTCACCACCACTTCGCCTACGATTTCCTGCTTGCAGTAGTTGCACGCAATGCGGAAGCTTTGGATCAGGCCGTTGGCCGTGGAGGCGTCCTTATCTTCGAAGCACAAAAGCAGCGCCACGCGCTTGATGCCGAAGGGCTTCACCATGCCGCAGAACATGCGGTCCATGAAGGCCTTGATCTGCGCCGGATACGTGTAGAAATACAGGGGGAAGTCGTACACCAACATGTCCGCCCAGTGCAGCTTTTCGTACAGCGGCTGCATGTCATCTTGCTGAACGCAGGCGCCTTCATGTTTGAAGCAGTACTCGCACGCCTTGCAGCCGGCTATGCTCATGCGCCCCACATCCACGTATTCCACGCTGTTGCCAGCTTCGCGTGCGCCTTCCATGAAGGCATCCGCCAGCATCTTAGAATTCCCATTAGGCCGCGGACTGCCATGCACCACCAGTATGTTTGCCATAATTCCCCCCTAAGGCTCAGATTGAAACATCCCCATCGTATCACGCGCACGACATTGAGGGGTACTGTCTTTCGCGCGGGAGCGCGGTCCTGCTGTTTGTTCCCCTGGCGGGGCGAACTGGCGCCCCAAAGATGTTCCAAGCTCTTAAGCTTCTTCCCTCATATGGGGAAACAGCAGGACATCGCGGATGGTGGGGCTGTTGGTTAGCAGCATTACCAGACGGTCTATGCCTATGCCCACACCGCCTGCGGGGGGCATGCCGTATTCCAGGGCGCGGATGTAGTCGTGGTCGAAGCCCATGGCCTCGTCGTCGCCCAAACCCTTCGCGTCCACCTGGGCCTGGAAGCGTTCGGCCTGGTCAACGGGGTCGTTCAGTTCCGTGAAAGCGTTGGCGTACTCGTGGCCGCAAATGAACAGCTCGAAGCGCTGGGTGAAGTTGGGGTCGGCCGGGTTCTTCTTGGCCAAAGGCGAAATCTCCAGCGGATGCTCGGTCACAAACGTGGGCTGGATCAGCTTCTCTTCGGCCACAGCCTCAAAGATTTCCGCGATCAGCTTGCCCTTGCCCCAGGCGTTTTCCGCGTGAGCGCCGTTGCGCTCCAGAATGTCCACCAGCTCTTCGCGCGTGCGGTCAAACGAAATGTCTTCCCCCGCACCTTCGGAGGCCAATTCGCACATGGTGGCCACGCGCCAGGTGCCGCCCAGCTCAATGTGGTGCCCCTGGTATTCCACGGTCAGGCTTTCGCACGCGGCGGCCGCGGCGGCCTGGATGGCGCCTTGCGTCAGCGTCATCATGCCGGAAAGGTCGGTGAACGCCTGGTAGGCTTCCATGGTGGTGAATTCGGGGTTGTGGTAAGGGTCCATGCCTTCGTTGCGGAACTGGCGCCCTATTTCGTACACGCGCTCAAAGCCGCCCACCAGCAGGCGCTTCAGCGGCAGCTCTGTGGCAATGCGCAGGTAATAGTCGCGGTCTAACGCGTTGAAATGCGTGGTGAAGGGCTTGGCGTTTGCGCCGCCCATAATAGAATGCAGAAACGGCGTTTCCACTTCGAAGAATTCCTGGGAATCCATATAGCGGCGAATGGCGCTGACAATTCTGGAGCGCTTGGCGAAGGTGTCCTTCACTTCGGGGTTGGCAATCAAGTCCACGTAGCGCTGGCGATAGCGCAGTTCCTTGTCCGCCAAGCCGTGGAACTTTTCCGGCAGCGGGCGCAGGCTTTTGGATAGCAGCTCGAAGGCGGCAACCGCCACGGAAAGCTGGCCGCGACGGGTGCGCATCATGGCGCCGTGCACGCCAATCCAGTCGCCTACATCCAGGTCTTTCAGCTGCTCATAGGCTTCTTCGCCCAAAGCGTTGATGCGGCAGAACAGCTGAATGGTGCCCGTGGTGTCACGCAGCTCCAAAAAGCTGCACTTGCCCTGCACGCGCTTGGCCATAATGCGGCCGCACACCGCCACTTCGTCTTCGGTGGTGGCGCCGTCTTCCAAGCCGGCGTACAGCGCATCCAACTGGTCAACGTGGTGCGAATACGCAAACGCGTGGCCATACGGGTCGGCGCCGGCGGCAATCAGCGCTTCGCGCTTGGCGCGGCGCACCTCAATGGGATCGTCTTCCACCGCTTCGGCGGCCTGCGGGGTTTCTTGGGTGTCTGCCATGATATTCCTTACCTGTGCACAAAAACGGGCGAGCTTCTTTGCGTTTCAGAAGCCCGCCCGATGCCTAATCCTTCAAACTATGCGGGCCTAATTGGAAACTTTGATGATGACCAGTTCGATTTCACGCCCAGTGGGGCCTGTGGCCTTCACCGTGTCGCCCTTGCGATGGCCCAAAAGCGCGGCGCCCACGGCCGATTCGTTGGAAATCTTGCCTTCAGCCACGTCGCTTTCGGCGGCGCCCACAATGGTAAACGTGCGGGGCTGGCCATTCATTTCCAGCTGCACCGTGCTGCCGATGTTAATCTTGGTGGAACGCTTGGAAGACGAAACCACCGTGGCCTCCGAAAGGATGTGGTTGATTTCGGCGATGCGCGCTTCCACCATGCCCTGCTCGTTCTTGGCGTCGTCGTATTCCGAATTTTCGGAAATGTCGCCGAATTCGCGGGCCACCTTGATGCGCTCGCCAATTTCCGCGCGCTTTTCAGTTTCCAGGAAGTGAAGTTCTTCCTCCAGCTTTTCCTTGCCTTCGGGAGTCAGAATGTAGTCGCTGTTGGTTGTTGCCATGCAAATCCACCTTACTTGTTTTGATTACGTAAACACGCCCAGGGCTGTTCGTTTTCGCGAACGGGCTCCGGGCGCGGTAGTGCTACTGAAATACCGGGTTATTATTCTGCGGCTTCTTCCGCCGTCTTCTTCACCACGCGGACAACCTTCTTCTTGGGTGCCTCTTCCGCGGCTTCGGCTTCCACTTCGGTCACTTCGGCTTCCACCGTGGGCAGCTGTTCGGTAACCGTGGTTTCCGCAGCATCGGTGGTGGCTTCTGCGGCGGCGGCTTCTTCGGCCTTCTTCTTCTTGCCGGCGCCCATGCCGTCGCGCAGGTTCTTCACGCCCTTGCCCAGCGCGGCACCCAGCTTGGGAAGGTTCTTGGGGCCAAAGATGATAAGAATGACCACCAAGATGATGATAAGTTCAGGCATACCCAAACCAAAAATTTTCATGTTCTGCCTCCAAAACGTGCTTGAGCGCGCAGAAAACCTGCCGCCTCAACAGAGTGACTTGCAAAGGGTATCACACTTGCGCCCAAATGGGCACCCCACCTTAATTTTTCCCGACAACTGCACACAGCCTTCCCAAGGGGAGACAGGGGGACGGAGGAATTTGTCTACGAGGTGGGCGCCATAGAAGGCAACCCCGGCCTGGAACAAGCTCGCGCACTGGGAGCTGGCCTTTCCTGACAGGCACCTTGACGCACGCGCAGCCGCCCGAAACAGCGTGCGTTAGGGCCAATCTATGACGTCATACGTTACGCCGTAGTCGCGTTCTATCATCGCCAGGAAGTCTTTCGGCGAAAGAGCCGGCGTTTTTGCCTGCGAAAAGCCAGCGACATCCCGCGTGATAAGGTAGTCCGCCTTCAGCCGTTCGGCACATACCGCCACCAGGCAATCTTCGAAATCGTCCCAATGCCGAAGCGACGCTTCCCGCAAAACCGTGCTGTCAATGGTGCAGGGTTTAATCCGGTCGAACGAGTTCAGGAACAGGTCCTGCACCTTGCCAGCATCCATGGTTTTTCTCAGAACATAAAATACGTCGGTGTACGACTTCGCAGAAGACCATAATTCGGCGTCTGCAACCGCTTGCATAACCAGCAGCTTCACGCAGTCGTCGTAGAAGGGTTCGCGCTGCCCGAAGTAATCAATAAGCACAGTGGTGTCAAGCAAGAGCCTCATAGTCTGCCGCCCTTCCCCGCGCAAGTTCTTCCTTCAGGTCAAAGCCTTCCCAAAAAGAAGGGTCAACCTTAACCGTGGTCTTGTTGATAAAGTCCTCAAGGTCCTTGATGTCTTGTTCCTTGAGGGCGCCGCCGCCGCGAAGCTTTTCCGCCGGAGCAGGCAGTTTCCCTTCCGCGATAAGGTATTCGTATGCTGCCTGTATGAGCTGGGATTGCGTGGCGCCTATCTCTGCCAGAATGCGCGCGCCGTGCTCTTTAACCTGCACAGGCACGCGCCCACTTACCATAGCATCCATGTTTACCTCCTGTATTACATGATTACAATTCATGGTATCACAGATTGCGGCGGATTTGTATTTCTCAATCAGCGGGTGTTTTCGCACGTCGGCGTCTTCGCCGCCGACGGCCGCGTCAACACGGGCGTGGGTTTTTCCTGCAGGTTTGGCACTCGGGGGCCTAGAGTGCTAAAATGGCGCGGAACACTACTAACCCCGTGAGAGCTGAGGTTTCATGTCTTTCGAAAAATTCACCGACAAGGCCCGCAAGGTGCTGGTACTGGCGCAGGAAGAAGCGCGCGGTTTGCACCAGCCGTATGTGGGCACCGAACATGTGCTGTTAGGCCTGATCAAGGAAGCGGACGGCTTGGCGGCACAGTCGCTTGACCGCTTGGGCGTCACCTACGAAGGCGTGGTGGCCGGCATCCGCGAATGCGTGGCCATCGACGAAAACGCTGACGTTTCGGGCCACCTTTCGTTCACCCCGCGCGTGAAGCGCGTGCTGGAAAACAGCCTGCGCGAAGCCATGCAGATGGGGCAAAGCTACATTTCCACGGAACACTTGCTTCTGGGCATTGTGCGCGAAGGCGAAGGCACGGCGCTGGAGGTTCTTTCGCGCATGAACGTTTCCGGCGATGCCATCCGCGGCGCGCTGAACGACTTGGTGGGCCAAAGCCCGGTGTATGCCGGTCGCAACGTGTTTGACGGCGTCACGCGTGAAGGCGAAAGCGTGCTGAAGGAATTTGGCACCGACTTGACGCAGAAGGCGCGCGAAGGCAAGCTTGACCCGGTCATCGGCCGTGCGGGCGAAATCGAGCGCGTGATGCAGGTGCTTTCGCGCCGCCAGAAGAACAACCCGCTGCTGATTGGTGAGCCCGGCGTGGGCAAAACCGCCGTGGCCGAAGGCTTAGCGCAGCTGATAGTGTCCAACCAAGTGCCGGATATTTTACGCAACAAGCGCCTGTTCACGCTGGATGTTTCTGCCCTGGTGGCCGGTTCGAAGTACCGCGGCGAATTCGAAGAGCGCCTGAAGAAGTGCATCAAGGAAGTGATGGACGAAGGCGACATCATCTTATTCATCGACGAAATGCACACCCTGATTGGCGCCGGTTCCGCCGAAGGCTCCATAGACGCGGCGGCCATATTGAAGCCGCCGCTGTCCCGCGGCGATATCCAGGTGATTGGCGCTACCACCACCGAAGAATATCGCAAGCACCTGGAAAAGGACAGCGCGCTTGAGCGGCGCTTCCAGCCCATCACCGTGGGCGAACCCAACGAAGAGCAGGCCGTTCGCATCATGCAGGGCCTGCGCGACCGCTACGAGGCACACCACCAGGTGCACTACACCGAAGAAGCGCTGCAGGCGGCCGTCAGCATGTCTAGCCGCTACATCCAAGACCGCTTCCTGCCGGACAAGGCCATAGACGTCATAGACGAAGCCGGCGCGCGCATGCGCATTCGCAACATGACGCTGCCGCCTGAACTGGTGGAACTTGACGAAAAGCTGCGCCAGGTGCGCACGCGCAAGGAACGTGCCATCGGCGATCAGAACTTCGAAGGCGCGGCCAAGCTGCGCGACGAAGAGGCCCAACTGAAGGAGCAGCGCGAAAAGGCTGCCAAGGAATGGGAAGAAGCAGCGGCCAAAAACATCCAGCAAATCACCGTGGAAGACATTGCCGACGTGGTTTCCATGACCACTGGCGTGCCCGTTTCCAACCTGACCGAGGCCGAAACCGAAAAGCTGCTGCGCATGGAAAGCGTGCTGCACGAACGCGTGATTGGCCAAAACGAAGCCGTGACCGCGCTTTCCAAGGCCATTCGCCGCAGCCGTGCGGGCCTGAAAGACCCCAAGCGCCCGGCCGGCAGTTTCATCTTCCTAGGCCCCAGCGGCGTGGGCAAAACCGAGCTTTCCAAGGCGTTAGCGGAATTCCTGTTCAATTCCGAAGACGCGCTGATCAGCCTGGACATGTCCGAATACATGGAAAAGCACAGCGTATCGCGCTTGGTGGGCAGCCCTCCGGGGTATGTGGGCTTCGACGAAGGCGGCCAGCTGACGAAGGCCGTGCGTCAAAAGCCCTATTCGGTGGTGCTGTTCGATGAAATTGAAAAGGCGCATCCGGATGTGTTCAACATTCTGCTGCAGATTTTGGAAGAAGGCCGTCTGACCGATTCCCAAGGCCGCACGGTGGACTTCCGCAACACCGTTATCATTATGACCAGCAACGTGGGTGCGCAACAGATTGCGCAGACCACCAGCTTGGGCTTCGGCGACAGCGGCAGCAAGGGCCTTTCCGACAAGGAAATTCGCAGCCGCGCCATGACCGAACTGAAAAAGCTGTTCCGCCCCGAATTCTTGAACCGCGTAGATGAGATTATCGTGTTCAAGAGCTTGGGCGAAGAAGAGCTGATGCAGATTGTGAACCTACTGGTAGACGACCTGCGCCAGCGCCTGATCGAGCAAGGCATGACCATCAACCTGACCGAAGCGGCCTGCAAGCTCATAGTAAAGGAAGGCACCGACACCACCTACGGCGCCCGTCCGCTGCGCCGCGCCATCCAGCGCCTGCTGGAAGACGAGCTGTCCAACCAGATTCTGGAAGGCCGCTGGACCAGCGGTTCGGTCATCGAAGCCGACGTGGACGAAACCGGTGAGAAATTGGTGTTCACGGAAGGCACGGGCATCGTCCCTGCGCCGCGCAAACGTGATAGCATTGCCAGAGAAACAGAATTGCTCCTGACCGACTTCAACTTAGGGAACACGGGCCTGCCCAGCGGCGGTTCACGCGAAGGGGGAGCGCAGGACTGATTCTTTTGCGTTGCGCGTTGCAAGGGGGACTGCCATGGCCACAGCCACAGGAACAGAACACATGCTGGAACAGGCGAAAGCGCCTTCTTATGCTGATATCATTAACCTGGACGCCCTTGAACAGCCCATCGCCGCGCTGGAAGGCCAAGTGGCTAACAACGCCAGCACGGCGGCCATCATCTTGGCGGGCGGCACGGGTGATCGGTTTGGGCAGGCGGGCGGCAAGCAGCTGGTGCACATCAGCGGGCGCCCCGTGCTTTCGTGGAGCGCCGAAGCGTTTGACGCCTGTCCCGAAGTGGGCCTGATTGTGATTGTGTGCCCCGACGACCGGCGCGACGAATACCTGCGCGAAGCCATAGACCCCTACCCGTTCGTGACGCCGGTGGTGGTTGCTTCCGCCGGTGAAATTCGCCAGACCAGCGCGTTCAACGGACTGGAAATGGTGCCGGAATCCTTCGAATTCGTGGCCATGCACGACGGCGCGCGGCCCATGATAACGCCTGACCAGATTACCCACTGCATCAACGTGGTGAAGGGCAACCTGGATTGCGACGGCGCAGTGATGGCGTGCCCGGCCGTTGACACCTTGAAGGTGGTGGAAAACGGCGCCATTGCCGGCACGCCGGACCGCCGCGTGTTCTGGAATGCGCAAACGCCGCAGGTGTTCCGCGCGGGCTTGTTCAAGCGCGCCCACGCCGCGGCCCTGTCCGACGGCTTTGTGGGTACCGACGACGCTTCGCTGGTGGAACGCATGGGCGGCAACGTGTTGGTGGTGGAAGGCCGCCGCGACAACATAAAGCTTACCTTGCCGGAAGACTATCTGATTCTGAGCTTGGCCCTGCACGCTTCGCGCAAGAGGGACTAACTGTGGACGCGCGGCATTTACGCATAGGGCAGGGCATGGATGTGCATGCCTTTGCGCCAAACAGGAAGCTTATTTTGGGCGGCGTGGACATTCCGCACACCCAAGGCTTGCTGGGCCATTCGGACGCTGACGTGCTGGCGCATGCCATTGCGGATGCGCTGTTAGGCGGCGTGCGCGGGGGCGACATTGGCAAGCTGTTCCCGGACACCGACCCAGCATACAAGGACGCCGATTCGCTGAAGCTGTTAGCCGCCGTGGCGCAGTTTGTGCGTGAAGCGGGCTTTGAAATTCTGGATGTTGACAGTGTGATTGCCGCGCAGGCCCCCAAGCTTTCGCCCTACCGCGACCAGATGCGCGCGAATTTAGCGGGCGCTATGGGCATTGCCGTGGAAAACGTGGGCGTGAAAGCCACCACCACCGAACACTTGGGTTTCGAAGGCCGCGAAGAAGGCATATCCGCCACCGCCGTGGCCCTGCTGTGTCGATGTAGCTAGATGACAAGAGGAAGTGGTACGATGGGGACGGTTCTAAGTGTACCACTCCTCCCCATCACTCTCACCTTTTGCCTGTTAGGAGACTTGTATGATTAAACTGTATGACACTATGCGCCGCCGCAAAGTGGAACTTGACCCTATAACGCCTGGTAAAGTGGGCATGTACGTGTGCGGCCCTACGGTGTACAACCGCATCCACATAGGCAATGCCCGCACGTTCATCAGCTTCGACATCATCCGCCGCTATCTGGAATACCGCGGCTTCGACGTCACCTTCGTGCAGAACGTCACCGACGTTGACGACAAGATTATCAAGCGCGCCAACGAAGAAGGCCGCAGCGCCGCCGAAGTGGCTGCGGAATACACGCAGGCCTTCATTTCAGACATGCATGCGGTGGGCGTGAAAGACCCCACGGTGCGCCCGAAGGCCACCGAGGAAATTGACACCATGATTGAACTGGTGCAACGCCTGATTGATGAAGGCCATGCGTATGAGGTGGAAGGCGACGTGTACTTCGCCGTGCGCAGCTATCCCGCTTACGGCAAGCTTTCGGGCCGCAACATCGATGAGATGGAAGGTGGCCATCGCGAACTGCGGGCGGACGGCCAGGGCCTGGAAGACCGCAAACGCGACGCGCTTGATTTCGCCTTGTGGAAGGCTGCCAAGCCGGGCGAGCCCAGCTGGGAAAGCCCGTGGGGGCAAGGCCGCCCGGGTTGGCATATTGAATGCAGTGCCATGAGCCACAAGTACTTGGGGCTGCCGTTCGACATTCACGGCGGTGGGTCTGACCTGGTGTTTCCGCATCACGAAAACGAAATTGCGCAGTCGGAGGCGGCGTACGGGTGCGCATTTAGCCAACACTGGATGCATTCCGGCATGCTGCAGATTGCTAACGCTGAAACCGGCGAAGCGGAAAAGATGTCGAAGAGCCTGAACAACTTCTTGCTGCTGCACGAAGCGTTAGATATTGTGCGTCCGGAAGCGCTGCGCATGCTGATGCTGCAGACGCACTACCGCAGCCCTCTGGTGTTCGGCGACGTGCGCCTGGCCGAAGCCGATGCCGCCCTGACGCGCATCGAAAACGCCATGAAGAACGCGGAATGGCTGCTGCAATCGGCCGAAGAGGGCGATTCGTTGGTGGATACGGAGGCTTTGCGCGCGGCCGTGGCTTTGGCGCGGGAGTCCTTCTGCGCTTCCATGGACGACGACTTCAACGCGCCGGAGGCCTTAGGCGTGGTCTTTGGCCTGGTGGGGGCTTTGAACACCGCCCTGGCCGGTGGGGCATTGGCCGAATGCGATGTTCCCGCGGTGGAGCAGGCACGCAATGCCGTGGGCGAACTCATGGGCGTTTTTGGTATAGACGTGTGGGGCGTGGCGGTCATGGACGAAGGGGGCAACTACCCCGATGAGGTTATGGACCTGGCTGCGCGTCTGGCAGGCTTTGACGCCGATGCGCCGGTGAACGGCCTGTTCAAGAAAGCCGCTGTGGACGCCCTGCTGGAAGCCCGCGCCGCCGCCCGCAAGGCCAAGGACTGGGGCACCGCCGATGCCGTGCGCGACGGTCTGACCGGCTTAGGCTTCGTGATAGAGGACACCCCCCAAGGTGCCCGCGTAACCTTCGCCGGCTAACAGCCAGCTGCGGATCTGCCCGGCTTTCGGATTTAGCATCAAGTGGGCGGAAGCTCGCAAGTATGTTGCATTACCGCAGGCATGTTCGCGCAAGAATGCGCCTGCGGTGGGCAATGGTGCAGCCATTATGCTCCCGCTAAAATTCTCCTATTGTGCAACCAAAATGCCTGAGTGGGCTTTTTACTGGAACTACTCAAGGATTTGCTAATACTGTGCGCATATCTACACCGCAAGCATCCCTGCTTCTCCCTTGGGCGCCGACGGGTCCCTGTACAGCGTGCCGAAGGAAACTATGGCCCTTGAGGTCCCCAGCGCCCAGAACGACGCACAGCGCCGCCGCCTACCAGGCAGCCCAGGAAAAGGTGGCCGCTGCCGCCAGAAAAGGCGGCGGAAACGGGTGGACCTGGCTGCGTACGCCGGGCAGGACTGGGCAGCAGGCTGTGGGGGTAAGCGTGCAGAACTATGATGACTGCGATGTGCGCTCGGGGTCGACGAAGGGGGCCGAATCCGGCTGTTTTGGTCGCCCTGTGCACGCCGACCTCCGCTCGGGGCCGACGAAGGTCCCCAGAGGCGGCGAAAACAGGCCTGCCTCTGGGGCCCGCAAGTGCACCTTCGCTGACCATCGAAGCGAACCTGCAGATCAGGGCGATGCTGCCTTCTGGAGGCAAACTGGCAGGAGGCGTTTCCAGCACCGCTTGCCAGCCGTCGTCGACCCCGAACGCACTTCACGGTGCGGAAAAGCCCCTAAAACGGGCGAATCGGCCCCCTTTGTCGGCCCCGAACGAAAGAAGCGGTATAGGACCCGCCCGGAGGCCTAGGCGCTTCAGCCCTGCATGCCCGAACCCGCGCGTCGCCGGAGGCGAGGGTCTCTGCTCCGAGGCCAGACCCTTTCTTTTCCTGCCCTAAACCTCCAGCACAGCACCCCCCATCGCGTCTCGTGCGCACGGCTCCTGCGGTAGCGTCGATATATTTCAATGTTGCGCAACCATGGCAGCTGGGGGCGGGGGATTATGTTTTCAGAGCTTGAACAGCCGTTTTGCACAGAAGAAACTGTTTGGAAGAGGTGTGTCGTGGAAACGAAGACTACGGGATTTGATGCAGGTTGGGCCTTGGCCGTGGTGACGCTGATGATGGCCACCGGCTTGAGCTTCTTCGCCTTAGGCGGCGCTGCCGACAAAGCCGGCTGCATGCAATCGGGAACGTTAGACGCGCCCGCGGCCGCTTCGGTAACGCAGGTGGTAGCCGAAACAGGCACGCAAGCGATTGTTTTGCAGGCAGACCACCAGGACTTATAGAAACACAACCAGGGTTGCGTTTCCCGGCAGCGTATACGCTGCGTGCATGCAGGCAGCATGCCCAAATCTCACTTGACGCTTACTTGCTTTTCTGGCGCGAAATAAGGCGAATCGCACGGCTTACTTTGCCGTATCATGCCTTTCACCTGCGGTTTCGTGATTTTCGCTGCAAGATTTTTCACTTGACTGCCACTTGCTTTTTACTTGCTTCAGTTTGGAGGCTTGCAACCAAAATGACTAGCGAAAGGGAGTGCTGTAAGGGCGCAGCATAAGAAATTAGACCGAAGGCCGCGGTACCCTTGTGGGTGCTGCGGCCTTCGCCTGCCCTGGTCGAAATGCCCCTGGGTGGCATGGCGAAGGGGCGGTTCCGTGGTATGCTTGGGCGCATGACTTGCGCGCGCGAAATACCTATGGAGCTGCTGGCCCCTGCGGGAGGCTTTGAGCAGTTGGGGGCTGCGGTGCGCTTTGGGGCGAATGCCGTGTACTTGGCGGCCGAACGTTTCGGCATGCGGGCGCGGGCGGCGAACTTTGCGCTGGAGGATTTGCCCCGCGCGGTGTCACTGGCCCATGCTGCGGGCGTGAAGGTGCACCTCACTTGCAACGTTCTTATGATGCAGGATGACTTGCCCGAACTGCCGGCGTTCTTCGAAGCCGTCGAAAGCGCCGGCGTGGACGCTCTGATTATTGGCGACTTGGGTGCCTTCAGCTTGGCCGGGCGTTACGCTCCACATGTTCAGCTGCACGTGAGCACGCAGGCCAGCGTGGCGAACGCGGAAAGCGCGCGCATGTGGCACAGCTTGGGGGCCAAGCGCGTGGTGTGCGCGCGGGAAATGAGCCTGGAAGATATTGCCACCATGCGGGCGCAGGTGCCCCCTGACCTGCAGATAGAGGTATTCGCCCACGGCGCCATGTGCATGGCGGTTTCCGGGCGGTGCCTGATAAGCAGCTGTCTGACTGGCCGCAGCGCCAACAAGGGCCACTGCACCCAGCCATGCCGGTGGCAATATGCGCTGGAAGAAGAAAAGCGCCCGGGCGAATTCTTCCCCGTGGAAGAAGACGATCGCGGCACGTTCATCATGAACGCTAAGGACCTGAACATGTTGGCCTACCTGCGGGAACTGCAGGCCGCTGGCGTTGATTCCATAAAGATTGAAGGCCGCAACAAGAAGGCGTTTTACGTGGCCACGGTGGTGAACGCGTATCGCCGTGTGCTTGACGGCGAAGACCCCGCCGCGGTGGCGTCGGAACTGGAAACCGTCAGCCACCGGCCCTACAACACGGGTTTCTTCTTCGGCGAAGCCCAGCAAGCGCCACACTACGACGGCTACCAGCAGGAATGCCTGCACGTGGCCGACGTGGTGGGATGCGAAGCGCTGGGGGGCGCGGACGCGGCCCCAGCCCTGGAAGGCGCCCCGGGCGCGGACGCGGCCCCAGCCCCAGACGCCTTTCGCGTGCTGGTGCGTTGCCGCAATCGCTGGTCGGAAGGCGATGCGCTGGAAGCGCTAATCCCGCGCGCGGCCACGCAAGCGGTAACGGTACGCAATCTTGCCTGGCATCCGGAACCGGTGGACGCCCAGGGCGGCCCCGTGGTGCTGGCCGAAACCGCTGCGGACGCCCTGGAGCCCGCCGGCCTTACGTTAGGCCCTAACAATGGCGCCAGCCTGGGCCTGGGCGCCCCCGTGCCCGTGCCTGCCGCCAACCGCTCCGTAGCGCTTTACTCCTTCGAATCGCCCCTGTTCATCCCCGCTGGCAGCTATCTGCGCATTAAGCAATTCCGCCGCAGCGCCCGCCACGAAGATGCGCCGGCGGGCGGCGGATATGAGGCGCTCGCAACCGTATCGTCCCCGGAGCATTCGCACTAAAGCAGAAACGCCGCTATGTTCGCTTCGATGGTGGCCACATTAAGGGGAACTGCCGCCGATTCGAAAGTGATGATAAGACCGCAGCCAGGCACCAACCCGCTTTCGATGTAGGCGTTGATTTTCTGCACCGTTTTGCCTGCGTATTCGGAATCGTCCATTAGCCCGAAGTGCTCCCAGACGAATTCCTGCCGCGTGAGGGTATTCAGCGCCACGAAGTCCGGATGCACCGTTACACCGTTTTGCATCTGCAACGGCTGTTCGTAGCGATAAGGCACCCCCGCGCGAAACAGCCTGTCGGCAATGATGGTCTCCGATTTCGACCGTACGAATTCGCCCCGCTCCGTTTGAAAGATGCATCCTTCCCGGGATAACGTGCTGCCCGCCACTTCAGCAGCCTCCCAAGCAGCCCGAAATTCACCATCAGGCATAACACAAGGCGTGACCAGGGATTGCAGTTCAGGCGAAAGGTGTTCGTAAAGCTGCTTGATAGCATGCAGGGTGGGGTAGGGGCTTATGCGTAAGGGAGGCTGTGTGGCTGATTTCGCTGTAGGGCACGTATCGGCGTCTGACGCTTTGGAACCAGGTGCCTCGTTCTCTTTTAGCAGGTACGCTCCTATGAGCTCTTTTTCTGCCCGGGCCAGCTTAAGCACCTTCTGATCGTATCCTTTTTGCGCAAGCTGCTTCTTCAGTTCTTCTTGGTTGGGACCCAGATATGTTTCCGGCATACCTCGTTTGAACCGTTGACGATATTGCACCACGCCATGGCTTCGCGTTATGTGGAGGATCCCGTCAGGCGCGTGTTCCAGCCGCTTTTCGGTTTTGCCGATGATGGCTTCCAAGCATCTGCTTTCGTGTTGTAAAAGTGAATGCATAATGACTTCCTTCCTGCTAGGATACTGCTTCAAACTATTGCTGTGATGGGCCGATATGCGATGTGTGCAATAAGCTAAGTCGTGCAAATGACGTGCATTTTTTGAGATTGCGAATACGCTGGTATATATGCTGCTTGCTTATGTGACAGGCTGCGATGTGCGTATTGTGCTTGTGTGTTTGCCGCGTGTGTTAAAGATGACGACTAAGTGCGAAACAAGCCAAGATTCAGTGAGCAGGATTCTATAGCCAAGATTTCTTCTTGTCTAGCAAAATAGATGAAAAAGTAAGGCAAAAGCAAGTTCTGCAGGCTTCTTTACCATTGCTTGCAAAATTGTTTACGCCAACATTCTATGGATGTGGGCGTAAATTCAGGGCGGTGCAGAATCCCATTTACGCCAACAATATTGCCTCTACCAAAAACGTGGGCGTAAATTTTTCGCTTGTCGGAAGTCGATTACGCCAACAATTGGCGATTTCGCTTAATGTGGGCGTAATTCTGCGACTGCAAGGAATCCCATTTACGCCAACAATATCGCTCCTACCGAAAACGTTGGCGTAAATGAGGCCAAGGGGCATCCTGCTTTTACGCCAACATTTTCCATATTCGCGAAATATTGGCGTAATCGGCAGAATCCGAGCGCAAGATTTACGCCCGCAATCGGCATTTAAGCGAAATGTTGGCGTAAATGCGTCCCGCAGGGTGCCCAAAATTACGCCCACATCCATAGAATGTTGGCGTAAATGCGAGGTTGCTTCCCTGCACCACCGCACCTGGCTTTTTGCCCCAGCTGCCCGACCCCGCCCGCGTCGCCGAAGGCGAGGGTCCCGGCCCCTGCCTGTCCGCCCTTCTTTTCTCTGCCCTAAACCCCCAACGTAGCGCTCCCATCCCGCCTTGTGCGCACGACCCCGCGACACGCCCCCGCGCGCCGTCCGTTTGCGCACATTGCTTGTACACAAATCTTCCATTTGTGGGACAATACAAAGCGAAAAACAAAACGTGTTCGTTGGGACCAACTGATGTCGGTGCAATTCAACATCAAAGCGGCCAAGCCCGCTGCTGTTGCCTGTTTGCAGGCTGAACTGGGCTTGCCGCGCTTCATAGCGGTCACATTGGCGGCGCGCGGGGTGGAAACGCCCCGAGATGCTCTGCGTTTCTTTCAGCCTTCGCTTGACCAGGATTGGCTAAGCCCGTGCCTTATCCCGGGGCTTTCGGACGTGGCGGACGTGGTGGAGCGTGCCATCAGGCAGCACAAGCACATCTTGGTGTACGGCGACTTCGACCTGGACGGCATCAGCGCCACCACGGTGCTCACGCGCGGGCTGCGCAAGCTGGGTGCGGCGCGTGTGACGCCGTTCATCCCGCGCCGTTTCAGCGAAGGGTACGGCCTATCGCTGGAAGCCTTCGAACGCGCCTTGGGCATGGATCCCGAAATACAACTGGTGGTCACGGTGGACTGCGGCATCGCTTGCAAGCACGCCGTGGCGCAGATTGTGGCCCGTGGCTTCGAAGTGGTGGTCACCGACCATCACGAACCGTCTGACCTGGTGCCGGAAGGCGTGCCGGTGGCCGATGCCAAGCTGGACCCCACCTGTCCCAGCGACGTGTTGGCTGGCGTGGGCGTTGCCTTGAAGCTGGTGCATCTTTTGGGCACTCGCTTGGGTAAGCCCTACCTGTGGCGCGAATACACCGACTTCGCCACGTTGGGCACCGTGGCTGACCTGATGCCCATGCGTGGCGAAAATCGCGCGCTGGTTTCGGACGGCACGGCGCGCATGAACAACAACCCGCGGCCTTGCATAGCCGCGCTGCTGGGAACATCCGGCGCGGCTGATAAGCCTGTGACCGCGGCGAACCTTAGCTTTTCGCTGGTACCGCGCCTGAACGCGTCCGGCCGCATGGGGGACGCGCAGCTTTCGTTGGACCTGCTGATGACCGACGACTTCGACCAGGCATCCGCCTTGGCGGCCGAACTGGAATCGGTGAACAACAAGCGCCGCTCCATAGAAGCCGAGCTGTCCGAAATTGCCAAGGAAAAGGCCGCAAAGGTGTACTGCGGACAGCGCGCCTTGGTGGTGTGGGGCGAAGACTGGCACGAAGGCGTGAAGGGCATTGTGGCCAGCCGCCTGGTGAACCAATACGGTGTGCCTTCGCTGCTGTTTACCATTGAAGGCGAAGAGGCGCGCGGCAGCGGGCGCACGGTGGGGCAGGTGAACCTGTTCAAGGCCGTGGAGCATTGCTCGGACTTGCTCACGCGCTTCGGCGGGCACGAAGCCGCGGTGGGCGTAACGCTGCCCACGGCGAACCTGGGCGCGTTCACGCAGCGCCTGTGCGACTACATGGACACGCTGCCGGCGGACGACTTCTGTCCCCGCACCGACATTGACGCCTTGGTTGACCTGGGCGAACTCACCTTGGATAACGCGGCCAAACTGGAATTGTTGGCCCCTTTCGGCCAAGAAAACCAAATTCCCACCTTCCTGGCGCGCAACGTGGTGCTCACGAACTGCCGCGCGGTGGGTGCCGACAAGAACCACCTTTCGTGTTCGCTGACCGACGGGCGCTCCACCACGGCGGGCATCATGTTCCACTGCAAAGACATGGACATGCTGATGAGCACCGACAGCGTGGTGAACGCCGCCTTCCAAGTGCAGATTGACGAATGGCGCGGCCGCAAGACCGTGAAGGCCATGCTGAAGTTCTTGCTGCCCGCGCAGATGTGCCAGGGCCTGATGGCTTGCTTGAACCCGGAACACACGCTGTTCGTAAGCGGCCTGTTCAACAGCGCCGACGAAGAAGCCGTGGTGGAAGACACGCAGCTTTGCCTAGGTGCCGTGCGGGCCTTCGAGCTGACCATGGAAGAAAACCGCCGGAAGTGGCAAGAACACGCCGCCGAAAACCCCCAGGCGCTGCAAAACGCCGTGGTGCGGGCCCTGATAGGCGAAGGGCAGCTGCACCAGTCGCAGGCCCAGGCGCTGGAATACCTGTCCCAGGGAAAATCCACGTTGGCGGTTATGGCCACGGGCCGCGGCAAGTCGCTGATATTCCAGGTGCATGCTGCCGTGCGCGCGCTGGCGTACAACCAGTGTAGCCTGTTCGTGTACCCGCTTCGTGCGCTCATCGCTGACCAGGCGTATCACCTGACCGAAGCGCTGGAGCCCTTCGGCGTGACGTCGGCGGTGCTCACGGGCGAAACCACGCCTGAAGAGCGCACGCGGGTGTACCAGGGGCTGCGCGAAGGTGCCATCGACATCATTTTGACCACGCCGGAATTCCTGGCGTACCACGTGAACACCTTCGCTTCGGCGGCGCGTTTCGGGTTCATGGTGGTAGACGAAGCGCACCACGTAGACCAGGCGCGCTTGGGCACGCGCATTGCGTATGCGCAGCTGGGAAAGATTGCCGCTGCCTTGGGCAACCCCACGGTGTTAGCGCTCACGGCCACGGCGGGCGACGGTGTGGCGAAGGAGATTCTGGACATCCTGCCCATTGACAAATGCGTGTTTGACCAGGCCAGCCGCGAAAACCTGATCATTGACGACCAGCGCAACCTGCGCAACAAAGACGACTACTTGGCCAATTTGGTGGCCACGGGCGAAAAGACCGTGGTGTACGTGAATTCCCGCGAACAGTCCGTTGCGGTGGCGCGTTCCCTGCGCCGTCGCGTGCCCCACATTGCGCCGCTTATCGGCTTTTACAACGCCGGCCTTTCCCGCAGCGAACGCCAGCGCGTGGAGCAGCTGTTCCGCACCAATGACCTTACCGTGTTGGTGGCCACCAGCGCCTTCGGCGAAGGGGTGAACATCCCCAACATCCGCCATGTGGTGCTGTACCACCTGCCGTTCAACGAAGTGGAGTTCAACCAGATGGCGGGCCGCGCGGGCCGCGACGGCACGCCGGCAGTGGTGCACCTGCTGTACGGCCGCAACGACGCCGCCCTAAACGAAGGCATCCTGCGCGAAGTAACGCCCGACCACGATACGTTGGCCCAGGTGTACAGGCACCTGCGCCAGATGCAGCGGGAAAGCGCCGCCGAAGCGTTCGCCATCAACAACGCCGACTTGGCCACACAAGCCAGCAGCCGGCGCTTCCCCATAACCCCTGCGGCGGCCGCGTGCGGCGTTTCGGTGTTCCGCGAACTGGGGCTGATCGAAACCCACACCACGTTTTCCGCAGGCGTTACCACGCGCACCATCCATGTGAACGAAAACGCCGATCGCGTCCAGCTTACCGACAGCGTGCGCTATCGCGAAGGCTTAGGCGAACGCGAAATTTTCGAGCATTTCCGAGAGTGGGCTTTATGCGCCGACGGACCTGCATTAACGGTGCGGGTGAGTCATCCCATAGTGCCCGAACGCCCCGCTACTAAAGAGGAAGGGGACGGCCATGAGTGATCCAGCGGCCATCCATGAAGATGAAGTGATGCTAGGCGCGGCCAACACGGCTGACCCCATGGCTTCGGTGGATGTGATGTTGGGGCGCCCGTATGCCCGCCAGCGTTCGTTCGCCGATGCCAGTCTGACCGAAGTTGCCACCACCGAAACGCCCCAGGAGCGCTTCGAAGTGCTGCGCGGCATGGCGGCCGAATACATGGACGAAACCGAGCTTGACCAGCTGCAACATGCCTTCGCCTTCGCCGATGCGGCGCATGCGGGGCAGTGCCGCAAAAGCGGCGAACCCTTTGTGGCGCACCCGGTGGAAGTGGCCATCATCTTGGCCGACCTGCACATGGACGCCGACACTATAACCGCCGCGCTGCTGCACGACACCGTGGAGGACACCGACACCACCAACGAACAGCTGGTGTGCGAATTCAACAAGCAAGTGGCCAGCCTGGTGGAAGGTGTGACCAAAATCACCCAGGTGGAGGTGGAAAGCTTAAACGACGAACAGGCCGCCACCATCCGCAAGATGTTCGTGGCCATGAGCAAAGACGTGCGCGTGATAGTCATCAAGCTGGCTGACCGCCTGCACAATATGCGCACCCTTTCGGCCCTGCGCGAAGACCGCCGCATTTTCAAGAGCCGCGAAACGTTGGAAATTTATGCGCCCATCGCGCACCGCTTGGGCATCAACTCCATCAAGTGGGAACTGGAGGATTTGTCCTTCTTCTACCTGGAGCCCAACAAGTACAAGCAGGTGGCGCGCATGGTCACCGAAAGCCGCGCCGAACGCGAAGCGTATCTGAACCAAGTAATGGACCTGCTGCGCGCCGAACTGGACAAAGTGGGCATAGAAGGCCAGATTATGGGCCGCCCCAAGCACCTGTATTCCATCTACCAGAAAATGGTGAAGCGCGGCAAGGGCTTTTCAGAGATTTACGACCTGATTGCCATCCGTGTGATTGTGAAGGACGTGAAGGACTGCTATTCCACGTTGGGCGCCGTACACACGCTGTGGCACCCCATGCCAGGGCGCTTCAAAGACTACATTGCCATGCCCAAGCTGAACATGTACCAAAGTTTGCACACCACCGTATTAGGTCCGGCGGCGCGCCCGCTGGAAGTGCAGATTCGCACCGAGGAAATGCACCGCTCTAGCGAATACGGCGTGGCGGCGCATTGGCGCTACAAGGAAGGCGGCAAGGGCCGCGGTAACGCCAAGCTGGAAGAGCAGCTGGCGTGGCTGCGCGAAGTGGTGGACTGGCAAGACGAAACGCAGGATTCGCGCGAATTCTTGAAGTCGCTGAAGTTCGACCTGGAAGAACAGGAAGTGTTCGTGTTCACTCCCAAAGGCGAAGTGAAAAGCCTGCGGGCGGGGTCTACGCCGGTGGACTTCGCGTATGCCATCCACACTGAAGTGGGCAATCACTGCGTGGGGGCGAAGGTGAACGGATCCATTGTGCCGCTGACGTACCAGCTGCAGGTGGGCGATCGCGTGGAGGTACTTACTCAGAAGAGCGCCACGCCTTCGCGCAACTGGATCAACATAGTGAAAACGCCTTCCGCGCGCAGCAAGATTCGCGCGTACTTCAGCAAGGTCAGCCGTTCCGATGACCTGCAAAACGGCCGCGACAAGCTGGCGCAGGAAATGCGCAAGCACAACATTGGCATCTCCAACGCGCAAAGCACGCGCGCCCTCAAGCAGGTGGCCGAATCGCTGGGCTACAACGAAGCTGACGACATGTTAGTCAACATAGGCAACGGCAAGGAAAGCGCCCAGCATGTGGCCAACCGCCTGCTGAAGATTCTGGTCGACCGCGGCACCGAAGACGCGCAGCAGCCGGCACTGGGCACATCGGAGCATTCCACCGGCAAGATGGCACCCATGATCACTTCGGTGAAGCGGCCCAAAAAGCACGAAGCGCACGCTTCCAACGGCATTGTGGTGAAGGGTATCAACGACGTGCTGGTGCGTCTTTCGCGCTGCTGCAACCCCGTGCCGGGGGACAAGATTTTGGGCTTTGTGACCCGCGGGCGCGGCGTTTCGGTGCACCGCGCGGACTGCCCGAACGCGGTGGACCTTATGAAGACGCCCGAGCGGTTCATAGAGGTGGAGTGGGAGCGGGAGCGCGCGGCGGATGCGTACTACAAGGTGGAGATTCATCTGGCCTGCATGGACCGCATGAACCTGCTGCGCGACGTGATGATTGTGCTTTCGGAGCTGAATGTGAACGTGGCGTCCGTCAGTTCGGTCACGCACAAGGACAACATAGCTGAAATGCGCTTTTTGCTGGAAATTGCGCGCATAGAAACCATTGATACCATTTTGAAGCGGTTGCAAGAGGTCAACGGCGTATTCGAGGCGCGCCGCGCGGTGCCCGGCAACCAAAAGAACAAGGCGAAATAACCATGAAGCATGCTATTGAGGGCCTGTGCGTTCCGGTGGAATACCTGGTGTTAGGGTATTTGGAGAACAACGTGTACGTGGCCAGCGACGGCGAAGGCACGGTGCTGGTGGATCCCAGTTGCCAAGCGCCCGCGCTGCTTGCGGCGCTAGATGGGCGCAAGTTGGATGCCATCTTCGTGACGCACTACCATTCGGACCACACCGGCGCGCTGGCGGAATTGCGCGAAGCCACGGGCGCTGTGGTGTACGCGTCGGTGCAAGATGCGCCTTATGTGCGGAATCCGCGCAAGGCAGGTACTTCGCCGGTGCCCGTGGCTGCGCCCTGCGAAGTGGACGTGGAGCTGCAAGATGGCGCGGTGGTGCAGGTAGGCGGCATGCAGTGGCGCTTCCTGCACACGCCGGGGCATAGCCTGGGCAGCGGGTGCTTCTACCTGGCGGCCGCGCGTGCTGGGGAGGCGCCAGCCGGGGGCGAAGGCGCGGGTGCGGGCGCTTCGCAGGCCGCCGCCACAGGCGCGCCGGTGCTATTCAGCGGCGACACGCTGTTTTGCGGCACCACCGGCCGCACCGACTTCAAAGGCGGATCGGTGGCAGACATGTACGATTCCCTGGCAAAGCTTTCAAAGCTGCCTGACAACGTGGCAGTATTGCCAGGCCACGGCGCATTTTCCACCATAGGGCGCGAACGTGCCACCACCATGCGCAAATGGGGCGTGGGGTAAGAAACGAATGCAGTCCTGAGCCGCTTAGCTCATCACTCGCCAACGCGCCGGTACGCTGTGGACCTTGCGGCGCCCACCTTCGCGACGAAGCCTTCGTCTTGGAACTTTCCCGTCTGTCAACAAACGCCACCATTGCGCATGCTGCCGAATCTATGGCGGACAATAGCGTTGGCTGTTTATGGTTGGTATCATTGTAGGGGTATGCTTGGTAGACGGCATGATTGTGGTCGCAAAATGAAAAGAAGGGGTGCTGGCGCATGAGAAACCAGCGGCTGATGAATTGCATCATTGCAGGCATTGCCTGCTTTGTGGTGGGCGCCGTTGTGGGCATTCTGGTGTTTTCTGCCCAACAGCAAACAACCCCTAACCAGCCTGCTTCCCCGCAGGTGCAGCCGGCATCGAATGCACCCGTTGCCGAAGGCAACGAAGAAACCACCAACCGGGCGGATAATTCTTCTGCGCCTGATCCGGCGCCCGCGAACATCGCGAAGTACAATGCCTCCTTGAGCAGTTCCATCCAGTCGATTATCGAAGGATATGACGGCACCGTGTCCGTTGCCGTTCGCGACCTTGTGGGGGAAAGCAGCGCGTCGGTGGCGGGCTCTGACCAAATGGTTGCAGCCAGCATGATTAAATTGCTGATCATGGCGGAGCTGTTCGACCGGGTTAACGCGGGCGATTTCAGCCTGGATGAGTACCCTGATGGATACGGCGGCACGTACGGGTATCTGTGCAGCATCATGATTTCCGTGAGCGACAACTA
This sequence comes from Coriobacteriia bacterium, assembly GCA_030523425.1. GTDB lineage: Bacteria > Actinomycetota > Coriobacteriia > Coriobacteriales > Eggerthellaceae > JAUNIP01. The sequence continues at coordinate 20,213 of JAUNIP010000001.1, read as the reverse complement.
CGCGGCGAACAACCTGATTGACATTCTGGGGATGGACAACATCAACGAAGAGGCCGCCAAGCTGGGCCTTACGGGTACGCAGCTCAATCGCCGTATGTTGGAGGACACGGGCGTTGAAAACTACACGACCGCCAACGATGTGGCCCTGATCCTTACCAAGATCCACAACGGAGAGTTCTACAGCGAAGAGTTGAGCAGCGTCGCGTACGGATATCTTGCCGATCAGACGATTGAAACCGGGGCCAGCGACGCCTTGCAGGACAAGGCCGTGTACGCCCACAAAACGGGGGAGCTCAATTCGCCCACCTACGTCAGAAACGATGGCGGAATCGTGATGGCCCAAAAGCCCTTCGTGCTGGTCATTCTGACCAATTACTTGGAAGAGGCTTCAGCAAAGCCGCTGATGGCCGCCGTGGCAGACGAAGTGTACGCCACGCTGGAAGCAAACTAGGTAAGTCGGGAAACACAAGTACGGGTTGCTTTTCTCGCTTTGCATTCCGTGCTGCGCCTGCCAACATGTATTCCCTTATCTAAAGAAATAAGGTATTATTTTCTTTAGGTTAGGAGGCCACGCATGCCACAGATTATTTCAAGCACCAAGCTGCGCAACAACTACAACGCGGTGTCCCAGGAATGCCATGCCAGCCCTGATCCTGTGTTCGTGACGAAGAACGGGGTGGGCGACCTGGCGGTCATGGGCATCGACCAGTACGAGCAGATGAAAGTACGCCTCGATTTCTATGAATTTCTGCTGGAAGGCCGCAGGGATGTTGAAAAGGGGCGTGTGTCCGATGCGCACGCTGCCGCGTCTTCGCTGCGTGAGCGGTATGGAATCTGAGCATGGCGGATGTTTTTGTTACCGAAACAGCCGAGAGAGACCTTGAGGCTGCCATTCGCTACGTGATGGAAATCTTGTCCAACCCGAAGGCGGCTTCCAGGCTGATGGACGAATATGAGCAGTTGCTGGGGAAGCTGGAGCGCATGCCGGAAGCGTTTCCTTATGTGCGGGATTCTTTCGCGGCAGCGTGCGGCTACCGCTGGGGTGCGTTCGGCAACTACATGGCATTCTTCACGTTTGACGAAGCGCTTGATCGCGTAGTGGTCGAGCGCGTTTTGTACAAACGCCGCGATTGGGCAAACCTAATCGTGTGACAGAACGCCCCTTCGCACCGGAACGCAGGCAATTTCAAAAAATGCAAAAACGCAGCGTTGAAAGCCCTGCATGCCAAGGAATGGGACGAATAGCGTACTTGGCTTCGGGGCGGAAACGCCTGTTGTTGCAAAGTTCCAAACATTTTTTGCGTTGCGCAACAAGGCGCTGCTTTTTTCTTGCATACTGCGCTCAGAGCTTGAAAGGGCACCCGAATACAAGGGCAAGGTAACTTCCACTTCAAGACACAGTCTGAGTAAGGGTTCAACAACGGAAAGGAAAGAACATGAATTACGGGCAGACATACATAGAAATTAATTACAATTCTGCATGGGTTGATCAGGCGCTGCAAAACATCCAGGGATTTTCTTGGCTGTTCCAGTGGGGCATGTATTTGTTCTTGCTGGCAACGTTAGCCATCTGCATCTGGATCTTCTTCGACTCCATCTATAAGCACAAGGGCCAAAAGGCAATGGTGCCGCGCATTCTTTCCATTGTTGGTGTGTTCCTTATTCTGCCTGCGTTTATCTTCCGCTTCACCGGCAACGCAGACGCCGTCACGACGCTGGTTCGACTTGGCGCAGAGCCAGGAACTCCCTATTACACAGGAGCCATCAACTGGAATGTTAACTGGCTTGTTAGTGGTTATGGAGTGCCCATTGCGGCTATCGCTTTGGTTGGCGTGGTGGTTTCGGTTGTTGCGTTGGTCATGTATATGAGCATGGTCAACAGGACCCGTCCGGAAACCAAGTTTGTGAACGCCATTGATGATTTGCAAAGGAAAGTCGATCAGATGCCTAACCAGAAGCCGGCAACTGCTCCCGTTGCTTCCAGCCCCCATTCTTCGGTGGCTGATGCTGTGAAGGCCGCAACCGGTCCCAACAATGTCGTGAGCGCAAACAGCTCTAGCGCCGCCAAGACGGTGTTTGACAGCAAGCCCCAGGCCGCCACGGTTATCGATGTTCCCATGAGCTCCGCCACGCTTAACTTCACCAGCGGTGCGAACGCCGGATTGGTGGTCCCACTGCCTTTGAGCAGCACCATTTTAGGCCGCGATACCAACTGCAACGTGGTAATAAACGACGTGAAGGTGACCAGCAGGCATGCCCGCATCAACAACTCCGGCAACGATTGGGTGCTCACGGACCTGGGCAGCACCAATGGTACCTTTGTCAACAGCGCTCGCATTACGGGCCCCCAGACCTTGAACACCGGCGACACGGTTCGCATGGGCGATACCACCTTCACGTTCTCTACGGGTGAATAATTGCCATGTTTCAGGGATCAGGTAACAAGTTCGCCAAGGGTGTCAGCCTGGTAGGAAGTTTTCTGGCAGCGATTCTGCTTGTGGCACTGATGGTAATTTGCGTGGGTGCGCGTCCGGCGTGCGCCCACGCGCAAACTACCCAAGACGCCCAGCCAAGCGTTCTGTTGATAGATGCTTCGCTGGGCGATTTCCAGTCATTTCAGCTTCACTGGTTAAACGAAAGCACTGTTGAGGTTGCGCGAAACGGCTCGGTGGTCTTGCTAAGTGCGGACAATCCTCTGTGGTGGGGTAGCGCCGATGGTCAGGAATCCACCCCCGCTCCGGCAACCTTCCTGCTAGGCTGCGATGACGCGAATGCGCCAGTCGCCGTGACGTCGGAAAACATTGCGTGGGCTTTGCAGAAGGTTGCGGAGTCCGGCGCTCAGGCTAAATCCGTTGTTGTCTCGGTTGGCTGTTCCGGCCTGCAGGCGCGCCAGTTCGCGGAAGATCTTTCCAGCACCAAGCAGTCGGCGTATGCCAACTTGGTCGGTATGGTGTTCTGCGGAACGCCGCAGAATGGCTTTAGCGTTAGCGCTGCCTACCCCAAGGTTGCACTTTGGAACGATGTAGCGAACAAATCCGGATTGGAGCCGTCCTATCTTCTTCCGGGCAGCGAAATGCTTAATTCCTTGAACGGCACCCGCCTTCCCAGCGTGGTGAAAGTGCTTGAGGTTGCAGGCAACATTGGCGACATGGGCTTCGGCGTCACTGACGGTGTTTCCGTTGAGGCCGATATGACCCTTTCGCCGACGGTGTCTGGCAACGTTACCCACACGCAATCACGGGCGACGCTTTCCCAGGCCGTGGGGCTGTCGAAGTATTGGCATCCCTATGCTGTAAGCGAAGACAACCAGGGATCCGGCGCGGTAGACGCCGGCATTGCCGAGCGCCTTTCTGCGATGGAAAGCTACGTGTCTTCGCCTGACGTGCGGGAAAAGGTTAAGAACTTCTATCTGTCCTGGTTTTCGGACGGGTCCCCGGTGACGGCCGTTTCGTCCGCGCTGGCCATCGACGTTTCCGGCAGCATGCTGGAACGGTTGGACGGCGTGGTCAAGATTGATGCTGCCAAAAGCGCTGCGGCCGGTTACTTGCAAGCCATGAATGCGCGCTTGAGCAATGAGCATGCGGTTCCCGCCGATGTTTCGGTGGTAACGTTCGACACGGCCGCGTCTGTTGTTGCCAAGGGGTGCGATACGGGGTCTCAGGCTGCAGTGCGGAATATCCGCACAGGCGGCGACACCGATATCAACCTGGCTCTTACCACGGCCTTAAGGGAGCTGCAGGGTTCGCCGTTGTGCTCTAGCAAGCACATTCTGCTGCTGTCTGACGGTGCGAACACGGCGGGGCTGACCACCGGTGAAATTCTTTCGGGTGTGGTTGCGCAGGCCGCTGCAGAAGGCATTGCCATCGACACGGTGGCTTTAGGTGATGGGTTCACCGAAAGCGATATAGCGTTTTTGCAGGAAATATCCGATGCGACCGGTGGAACCCTGTACGAAAGCACCGACGAGTTTGGCCTTCGGCGCGACTTCCTGCGTTCGTATTATTCATCGCTGGGGCTGAGCATGCTTGATCAGGAGCTGCCGTCCGGTTCTGTGGACGCCGTCCCGGTGGGCGCAATGGACAACACAGCCACTTCCTTGGAATTGGGTGTTATCACCGACGGTGCAACAGCTTTGGTGCACGTGCTGAAAGATGGCGAAGAAGTGGATGCTTCTTTATATGATTTGCGGGTGAGCGATGATGGGCTGGTTACCGTGCTGCTGGAAAACCCGGCAGTGGGAAACTATTCCGTCCGACTTGACGGGGGCGACTACTCGCGCGCCCATGTGTTTGCTGTTGGTCAGCTTGATCGGGTGAACGTGGATAAAACCGCAGGCGAAGCGCAGGACTATTCCCTTTTGTTGTTGATAGCCGCAGCTGTTGTCATGGTGGGCGCCATAGCGGCCACGGTGGTGTTCGGCTTGCGCAAGAAGAAAGCGTAACTAATGGATTTCGCAGGACGAACAGATTGCGGCCCCAGGCCCCTTAACGAGGACAATTTCTTCTGCTACGACCTTACACGGCTTGGTCGTTTCACTCAGAAGTTCGTTGCCTTCATCATGGTGAGCGATGGCATGGGTGGCCACGAAGCCGGCGATGTAGCCAGTCGTCTTGCCGTGCAGGCGGCCGAAGGCTATTTGGAAAAACTGAAGCAGATGGCTTCGGTGACAGGGGCGTTGGACCTTGATGCCAGTATGGCCCTCGATGAGATTGTGACAGCAGCCAACAATGCCATTTCCCGGGAAAGCGCAGCGCGGGGAACCGCTAGCATGGGCGCAACGTTCGTGGCTGCCTTCATAAGCCCCGGGAAGGCTTGGATTGGCCATGTGGGCGACAGCCGTGCCTATCTTATTCGCGAAGGTGTGGCCACCCAGCTTACCACCGACCACTCCCAGGTGGGCAGGCTGCTGAGCAGGGGCGTCATTACGGAAAAAGAGGCTCAGACGCATCCCGACAGGAACAAGATTGAACGTGCCTTGGGATTCACTTCCGATGCGCCCGAGATTACGGAAGTGCCGCTTGAGCGCAGGGACTTGCTGCTGCTGTGCTCCGACGGCGTTTCCACGGTGGTGACGGGCAAAGAAATGGCCGCCTGCATTGGGAAGGCGCGCACGCTGCAAGGTGCCGCCGATGGCATTATTGCAACAGCGCTGCGCAATGGCACCGACGACAATGCGACCGTGGTGCTGTGCGGTGCGTTGCTGCGCAAAGCAACGCCCGATAGCACCAGCACTCGCAGCGGCACGCTTTCGGAAAAAGATGGCGTCAAGGTTGTTGACGGCGTCAGGAGTTCCGTTCCACGCAGTGCGGCAGGTGTTCGCGGCAAGCACGCGAAGGCTTTTTCCGCTTGGGTGCCCGTTGTTGCGACTGGTGTTGTGGCATTGCTGCTGGGCTTTTTGTGCGGCATGACGTTTTTAGGCAACGCGATAAACGGCTTCAAGCCCATTGAGGCGCTGGCCGCAGAAATCAGTGCTGTGCAGGCGGAAGCCGGCTTCGCCTTGCTTCCCGGTAACACAAGGTAGCAAACGAGGGCTGGCATGAAAGACAACTCCAACAAAATAGTTGCTGCCGTGATTGTCGGCCTGGTAATAGTCCTAGGCATCATCCTGCTGTTCGCCACCAGTGGCGGCGGGGGAGGTGGGGGCGTCGCAGGCGGTAACCCGGCGTCGGGAGGCACGCCTGCCAATACAAGCATCAGCCCCACGCCTTCTGCGGGGGACACGCAGGCGGATTCCAGTCAGAGCTACCAGCAGATGGATGACTTGCTGAGCTCCAGGCTTTCCACGACTGAATTCGCAAACGCGGATGCCAGCAATCGGGTTCGCATGGCTCAGGAGGCCTTGGACGAAGCGTTCGGTGCGGGCCTTATTGCGGGCAAAGCGGAATATAACGAAGATGTCCAGATGTTTAGCTTCACTTATGCAGACGGCACCCTAGGCGGCATCGACTTGTCTGAACGAACTGAAGACGAGGACATGCCATTTAATGACTTGTCAAGTTCGGGTGCTCAGATGCTTGCTGACGTTGTCAGCGGTTTTTCGCAGCCCACCTTGCCCGCAAGCTATCATGAGGGGGATGCCACCGCTTTAGTGCTGCTTGCTTTTGAGGATTCGCGCAGGCCCATATACAACTCCTTAGAACAGCGCTGGGACAGCATTGGCCTGAATACCGACGTGAACACAGACGTTACGGTGGAAGACTTGCAAAACATCGGCGCTTACGACGTGGTTCTGTTTTCCATGCATGGCACCACGTATTCTTCGCAAAACACTCCTGTCATGTGCTTAAGAGAGGAATGCACGTCAGAGAAGGATTCCAAGTATCAAACCTACTTGCGGAATGAAAGTATTGCGCGAGTGTGGTCTGGCAATTGGTTTGTCTATAATTATTTTGTCCTCCCGAAGTTTTTCGAAAATCTTGGCTCTGGCGCGTTGAAGGACACGGTTGTGTTCTCCGAGACCTGTGATTTTTTGGGTCGCGCAAAGTTTTCAGCTCCTGACAAGTCGTTTCCTAATGCCTTTTTGAAGGTGGGTGCGGCTGCTGTTTGCGGCTTTTATGAAAGCGTTTCCGCAAGATATTCGCTTTGCATAAGCGTGAACATGGTGGAAGATATGCTAGAGGGCCAAAGCATCCAGGTGGCGCTGGTTGGCGAACAGACAAGTTATGGGGCGGAAGATCCGTGGTTCAAGGACGACCCTTCCAATTTGTATGACTATCCCGCTAAAGCGTTTTGTTACGGAAACACAAGCGCTAAGCTGTCCCTTCAATCCTCAGCTGATGCTGCGACACCTTCTTCTGTTGCTTCTTCTACCACCTCTTCTACTGCTTTCTCTATCATGCTAGACGCCTCTGGGTCCATGGACAGCGCTTCGGCTTATGGGTCTTCTTCCAAGATGGCGGCGGCTAAAACGCAGGCTGCTGCATTTGCCAGGATGCTCAAGACGCAGGCCGGCACCAGCGGCTCTGCCGCGGAAGTTGCGGTAGGAACGTTTTCTTCGTCGGCAAGCACGGCGGTTGCGTCTACCAGCGACTATGATAGCGCCATAAGCGCCATACAAGGGCTCAGAGCCAGTGGTTCAACCAACATGTTGGCGGGATTGAAGGAAGGCATTGGCCAACTAAGCGGAAAATCGGGCACCAAGACCATGATCTTTTTGTCCGACGGCTTGGATACCAGCGGAAATTCGGATTCGGAAATTTTGGCCGCGGCGGACGAAGCGGCTGACCAGGGCATCACTGTTCACACCATCGGTTTCGGATCGGGCAGTTCGATAGATTCCGCTTTGCTCCAAGAAATTGCTGACCGAACAGGCGGCACGTATTCCCATGAAGATCCTTCTTCTGCCACATCGGCGGCAGTTGGCGTGTATGCCACCATGGCCAAGGCCGAACTGGAAGCAGAATACACGTTGCTTACCACCCAGCAGGGCACCGTTTCGCAGGGCGGCTATTCCGACGACGTGCAGTTCACCATCGACGAAAAAGGTGACTTGATTGCCGTGTTGTATTGGCCGGGCAGTAAACTGGAATTGTTCCTGACCGATCCTAGCGGCGTGCGGGTGACTGAATCTTACGCAGGTTACCAGGTGCTTTCGGATGAGATTCCGGTTCAGGTTAAGATTGCCGATGCAGCGCAAGGCGTCTGGACCATGTCGGTTTACGGCGCGGAGACTTCTATGGCCTCGGAGCCGTACTTTGTGGCTACGGCGCTTGATAAGGCAGCCGCTGCCATGGCGTATGCCAGCGGCTCGACGGGCGATAATGGCGTTGGGCTGCTGATAATTGTTATCATTGCAGGAGTATGCCTAGTAGGCGGCGTGATTGTGGTCACAAAGCGCAAAGAAGGAGCAGCCGACAAATGAGAAACCAGCGGCTGATAAATTGCACCATTGCAGGCATTGCCTGCTTTGTGGTGGGCGCCGTTGTGGGCGTTCTGGTTTTTTCTGCCCAACAGCAAGCAACTCCGAATCAACTTACTTCCCCGCAGGTGCAGCCGGCATCGAATGCATCCGTTGCCCAGGGCAACGAAGAGGCCTCAGCTTGGCCGTTGATGGCTGCTGTGGCAGACGAAGTGTATGCCACGGTGGAAGCAAACTAGCTTAGGAAAGGGGCACAGGTTCGCCATGGAGGGGCAATTCATAGGGCGCTACGAACTGCGCGGCGAAATTGGCCGTGGGGCCATGGCGCGTGTATGGCGTGCGTGGGATCCCAACTTGGAGCGCCAGGTTGCCATCAAGGAGCCGCTGATAAGCGACACCCTGTCTGATGAGGTCCAGCAGGAAATAGGCCGGCGCTTCGTGAAGGAAGCCAAGGCTGCCGCCATGCTGAACCATCCCAATATCGTGGCCGTATATGAGGCCGATATATTTGATGGCAGGCCCGCCATAGTCATGGAGCTGGTTGAGGGCGCTACGCTTGGGCAGGTTCTTGATGCAAGCGGAAAGCTTTCGCCGGAAGCGGCCGGACCCATTTTGGATGACCTTCTGGATGGTATTGGTTACGCCCATTCCAAGGGAATCGTTCATCGCGATTTGAAGCCTGACAACATTTTCGTAACATCAGAAGGCCGTGTCAAAATAGGTGATTTCGGCATTGCCCACCTGCAAGGCGCGTCGCAGACGCAAGCTACTCAGATGGGAACCGTGTTGGGAACGCCGGGCTACATGTCTCCCGAGCAGGCGCGTGGCGCTGCTGTGGACAGCCGCAGCGATTTGTTTTCCGTGGGGGTCATAGCATATGAGATGCTTGCCGGCTACAATCCCTTCAGGCTTGGAGATACGGATTCCACCACGGTGCTCTATCGCATAGTGCATGAGGATGTGCCCGGCCTTAACGCTGTGGGGCTGGCAGGATTGCCTGAAAGCATGGCTGCGGCTGTGTCCTTGGCGTTAAGCAAGGATCCCGCTTCTCGCCCTGCCACTGCCGAAATCATGAAAACCATCTTGCACGGCGGGACTGCTTCCTCCAAGGCCTTTTCCGACCGCACGGTTATTTCCAAACAGGTGAAGAGGACTGCCATTTCTGGGTGGGCCCCTTACGTGGCCGTGGTGGCTGTGTGTGCGGTGGTGCTAGGCGGCATTTTCATGGCTGCTGGTTCTTCCAGCGGCGGGGGCGGGGGAGGATCCTATGCGGGGACGGCCGCCAACCAAACGGCCACCCAAACTGCTGCAAAAGCGAACGTCAACAGCAGCGGCGCCAATGTCAATACCAATACAAATGCGAACGCAAACGCGAATACGAACGTAAGCACAAGCGCGAACACCAAAACGAGCACCAATACG
>JAUNIP010000001.1:0-10923 GCA_030523425.1 Coriobacteriia bacterium | reverse complement strand
CAAACACCAACGCAAACATAAACACGAACACAAGCGTCACAAAGACAAAATCGTACACGTACGTTACGGGCACTTATACGTGGTCGGAGGCCAAGGCGTACTGCGAATCTCACGGCGGCACGCTTGCCGTTGTTCAGACCCAGTCTGACTGGGATGCCATCCAAAGCGTTCTTCCGCGGGCCGACACCACAAAGGCTTGGTTGGGTGCTTTTCGCGATTCGTCTGGGACATGGAAATGGGTGGACGACACCACCATGCAAAAAGCTGCTTGGGCTGATGGCGAACCCAACAACGACGGCGGGGACGAAAACTACCTCATCACCTATTTCGTCAACGGTGACTGGTATTGGTATGACGTGCCTAACGACATAAGCTCTTACTATCGCAACCAAGAAATAGGGTTTGTGATGGAGATTGTTGGCTAGGCAAAGTGCCTGGTGGCGAAAGAAGGGTATGAAACGCATGCGGTTGAAGGATAAACAGAGCGGTTCCGTGGTGACCACGCAGGTGGGGTGCCAGATTGTGCGGCAGCGGGACGGCAAGGTGCTTTTCGCCTGCGCTGCGGTGCTTCTTGCTGTTGCTGCGGCGCTGTGCGCGGTGTTACTGGTGGGTTGTTCTGGCGGGGGAAGCCCGGTTGCATCCACCGCCCCTAACCAGCAAATGCAGGGCGCAAACGATAAGACACCCAGCAACAACATCGCCAACACCACCATCACGCCCCTGGCCGACCAGGCCACCCAGATTCTTTCCACCATGACCCTGCAGCAGAAAGTGGCGCAGCTGTTCTTGCTGCAACCCGAAGACCTGACCGGCGTGAGCCAAGTGGTGCAGGCCGGCGAAGTCAGCCGCCAATGCTTCACCGACTACCCCGTATGCGGGTTGCTGTTCAGCTATGGCAATTTCGAATCAAAGCAGCAGACGCAGGATTTGCTGGCTGGCTATCAGCAAATCAGCAAGAGTGTGACGGGACTGCCCCTGTTTACCTGCGTGGACGAAGAGGGCGGCACCGTCGCACGCGTTGCCGACACCAGCTTCTTCGGCGTAAACAACGTGGGTGACATGTGCGACATAGGCGCCACGGGCGACCCCAGCCAAGCGGCACAGGCCGCCAGCTACATTGCTTCGTACCTGAAAGATTTGGGCTTCAACACCGATTTCGCTCCGGATGCCGATGTGGCCGACGTGGCGGGAAGCGACCTTGCCTACAGGTCCTTCGGCGCCGATCCCAACGTGGTGGCTTCCATGGTATCCGCCCAGATAAAGGCCTTCACTGCGGGCGGTGTGCTGTCCTGCGCGAAGCACTTTCCCGGTATTGGGGGCGCGCTAGGCGACAGCCATCAGCAGTCCATCTACACTAACAAAACGATTTCGGAGCTTATGGCTGACGAATTGGTTCCTTTCCAGGCTGCCGTAGAAGCAGGGGTGCCCTTCATCATGGTGGGCCACTTAACAGCCGAAAACGCCACTGGCAGCACGGTGCCGGCATCGCTGAACAAAGCGCTCATCACCGACGTTTTGCGAAATCAGATGGGATACGACGGATTGATTATCACCGATTCCCTGGGTATGGCGGCGGTTGCTGATTTGTACGATTCTTACGATATAGGCGTGCTGGCTTTGGAAGCAGGCAACGACCTCATTTTGACCCCGGTAGACTTCAGGGCCGCTTACCAGGGGGTGTTGGATGCGGTGGAATCGGGTCGTATCACCGAAGAGCGCATAGACCAGTCCGTTTTGCGCATTATCCGCACGAAGTTGAACAGTTTGGGCTAATAGAAGGCAGTGAGGCATCAACATGGATGAGCAATACATAGGCCCTTATGAGCTGCGCGGCGAAATTGGCCGCGGTGCCATGGCACGTGTGTGGCGTGCGTGGGACCCCAACTTGGAACGCGAAGTGGCCATCAAGGAACCGCTGCTAAGCGACACGCTGCAGCCTGAGGTTCGCGAAGAAATGGCCAGGCGTTTCGTGAAGGAAGCCAAAGCCGCTGCTCGCCTGAACCACCCCAATGTTGTGGGTGTTTATGTGGCTGACATCTATGACGGACGGCCCGCTATTGTCATGGAGCTTGTAGAAGGCGCCACTTTAGGCAAGGTGCTAGAGGCCAGCAACAAGCTGGAACCAAGCGTTGCGCTGTCCATCTTGGACGATGTGTTGGACGGCATAGGATACGCCCATTCCCAGGGCGTGGTACATCGCGACTTGAAACCGGACAACATATTCATAACGGCGGACGGTCACGCCAAGATTGGTGACTTTGGCATAGCTCATCTGGAATCTGCTGGCATTACCCATGCAACCCAGATGGGCACCGTGTTAGGTACCCCGGGATACATGTCGCCCGAGCAGGCCCGCGGTAGTGCCGTTGATGGGCGTGGCGACCTGTTTTCAGTGGGTGTTATTGCCTACGAAATGCTCACGGGCGTCAATCCCTTCGCTTCGGATGAAGCCGATGCCACCACGGTGCTGTACCGCATAGTGCACGAAGAGGTGCCCGCGCCTTCTGCCGTTGGCGCCACGGGCGCAGGTGCGCAGGTTGATGCTGCCATCTTGGCTGCCTTGAGCAAGGACCCTGCCGATCGTCCGGCCACGGCCCAGGATCTGAAAGCCGCCTTGCACGGCGGCGCGTTGCCCATCCAAGGGGCCCGAAGCGGCGTATCCCGCCAGGTAGAGCGCGCCAACAGGCCCCAGTGGCTGCCCTATGTGGCCGTGGTTGCTGTTTGTGTGCTGGTGGTGGGCGGCATTTTCTTTGCGGCCACTTCTTCCGGCGGCGGGGGAGGTGGTAGTGCGCCTGCGGAGGCTGTCTCGTCATCGGTTTCGTCGTCGGTTGCATCATCCGCGGCCGCCGTTACCATTCCTGATGTAACCGGCTTGTCCGAAGCCGATGCAAAGGCGAAGTTGGAGGCTGCGGGGCTGGTGGCAGCCAAGGCCAACTCCGAGTATTCCGACAGTGTTGCCAAGGGGAGCGTTGCCTCCCAATCGCCAAGCGGTGGCAAAGAAGCAAAGACGGGCGACACCGTGGGGTATGCTCTTTCGGACGGCCCAGCACCCCAGAAAAGCTCCGAAGATGACCCCAATGGCTATATCCTTTCCGATTCCAGTTCGGTGCTGTATTCTACTGACCAGCTTAATGAGTTGACCACTAAGCAGCTGTGCCTTGCGCGCAACGAGATTTACGCGCGTCATGGGTACTCGTTTGAGACTGCCGTGCTTCAGGAACACTTCGATTCCAAGTCGTGGTATTCGGCAAAATATACGGCCAGCACCTGGAGCGAAAGCAGCTTGAATTCCATTGAAAAGGAAAACATCCAAACCATCAGAAATTTGGAACTAGCACGTAATTCGCCCTATATGGTAAAAGGATTTCAATGGTAGGCTGAAGAAATGCAGAAGGGTTTTATAAGTGAAGCATAAGAAGAAAATCAGCAAAAGCACGATTATCATAATTGCCGTTGCTGTTGTGTGCGTTTTGGCGGTTGTGGCTTTATGCCTGTTCGCCATGCCGCGAACGGCTGAAGTTGGTGGCGCAGTGAGCACTGTTAGCACTGCGAATACCGCGAACGCTGCGAGCAACAGCGCAAATGCCACAAATCAGCCGGCTGCCACCAATCAGAATGCAGTACAAGCGGAACCCGCGCCCAAGCCGGAACCCGCCACCGATTCCCTAGGTTGGCGCCCGGGTGAAACGTCTGATGCGTCCTTCGCTGACCTGCAGCAAAAGATTGAGGCATACAACCAGCAGTGGAACTGCGAAGCCACATTCACGCTGATCAACCTGGAAACCGGCAAGGGCTTCAACATTGATGGTGACAAGCCCATGGTGGCTGCCAGCGTCATCAAGCTGCTGGTGATGGCAGAACTGTTCGACCAAGTTGACCAGGGTATTCTTTCCCTTGACGACTACAAGGACGGCGACACGCTTCGTCACCTGTGCGAAATAATGATCTACCAGAGCAGTGACCCGGCCACCAATTCGCTCATAGAGGTGGTGGGCATGGACAACATCAACGAAGAGGCGCAAAAGCTGGGCCTGCAAAATACCGTGCTGAACCGCATGATGATCAGCGTGGACGACTCCGCCACCATTGAAAACTACATGAGTTCTAACGACACGGCCGTCATTTTGAACATGATTTGGGAAGGGAATTTCTACAGCCCCGAACTGAACCAATTAGCCCTGCAGTTTTTGGAAGAGTCCGAAGACATCTACACTGGCGTGTATGATGCCATTCCCCCCAGCGCCACCTGGGCGCACAAGGCCGGCGTGCTGTACGGCTACATAGAAATCCGCAACGATTGCGGCATCATGGAAGCGCCCACGCCTTTTGTCATGTGCATCTACACGCACGGATTAAACGAATCGTCTGGCAGATCGTACCGCTTTGGCTTGACCCAGATTGTGTATTCTTGGATGGAAGGTTAATGAAAGGATTAGGGTTTCTATGAGCAGGGAAAACAACATAGGCCCCTATGAGCTGCGTGGCGAAATTGGTCGTGGTGCCATGGCGCGCGTGTGGCGGGCGTGGGATCCCACCTTGGAGCGCGAAGTTGCCATAAAGGAGCCGCTGATAAGCGAAGACGTTAGGTCTGAAGTGCGCGAAGAGATGGCGCATCGCTTCGTGAAGGAAGCCAAGGCTGCGGCTAAGCTCAATCACCCTAACATCGTATCCATTTATGCTGCAGACATTTATGACGGGCATCCTGCCATAGTCATGGAATTAGTGGAGGGCGCCACGTTAGGCCAGGTGATAGAGGCCAACGGCAAGCTGGACACGGGTACGGCGTTGTCCATTTTGGATGGCATGCTGGACGGCGTGGGTTACGCCCATGCCCAGGGCGTGGTGCATCGTGATTTGAAGCCCGACAACATTTTCCTTACTACGGACGGCCGCGCCAAGATAGGTGATTTTGGCATAGCGCATGTGGACAGCGCGGCTCAGACGCACGCCACCCAACTAGGTACGGTGCTGGGCACCCCGGGCTATATGTCTCCGGAACAGGCGCGTGGCACTGCCGTTGATGGGCGCAGCGACCTGTTTTCCATAGGCGTTATTGCTTACGAGATGCTGTCTGGAAAAAACCCCTTCGGCGCTGATAGTGCGGATCCTACGACTGTGTTGTATCGCATAGCCCATGAAGAGGTGCCAGAGCTGGCCACGGTATGCGGGCCCGGCATAGAAGCGTCAGTGGATGCGGCCATCATGTCTGCCTTGAAGAAAGACCCAGGCGAGCGTCCTGCCACGGCGGAGGCTTTGAAGGCAGCGCTCCATGGGGGCAAGGCCCCTTCGCCGCAGCCGGTGCCTATTCCGGATCTTACAAAAGGCCCGGGCTTGCCATCATGGCTTCCATATGTGGCGGTTGTGGCCATCTGCGCCGTTGTGGTGGGCGGCATCTTCCTTGCGGCGGGCTCTGGCGCAGGCGGCGGTGGTGTCCCCGTAAGCGTTTCGACCGGGACAAATAGCAATGTCAGTCAGACCGACACGACGAATGAAGCCGCGAACGTGAACGCGACGAACCAGAACGCAAACGCAAGTAGCACCAGCAGTACGGCCACCAGCACCGCTGCTTCGCCTTTTGCCAGCCATAACACTGGCGATGTGGTGCAGTTTGGCACCTATCAGGGTCAGGCGGTTGACTGGAGAATTTTGGATATATTTGAAGGAAAAGCTCTGGTCATAACAGAATATGTTGTTGATGCCGTGCGCTATGGTGACAGCTCGCACGCTACATGGGAAAGTTCCAATCTGAAAACTTGGATGGAGTCATTCTATAATTCCGCTTTCACCGATGCTGAAAAAGCGTCCATTACGTTTTCAAGCGATGTGGATGCCAATCTTTTCGCTTTGAGCTCTGCTGAGGCCGACCGCTACTTTAAAGATGACGCCGATAGAGCGGCTACCCCAACCCAATATGCGAAAGACCAGGGCGTTTGGATGGGTTATGGATCCCCTTGGTGGTTAAGAGATACGGCTACTAAAAGGACCAGTGCGGGCACGCCGATGATTTGTTACGTTTGGGCAGGCACTACCAGCGCCGATGCTGGCCGCATAGATACCAACGGCTACGGGCCTCAGGAGTCAACCTACGGTGCACGGCCTGCCATGTGGGTGGAACTGTAGTTCGAAACTGCATTGCGTTCTTTTCCAGGATGGAGCTGCTCATGAAAAGAAGAATGTGCGAACAGGCAATCCTGGCGGGCATCATGGCGCTTGCCCTGACGGGCGCTGTGGCCTGCACTTCGCAGGGTGCGGGCAGTTCGAACACTACCGCAGGTCAGTCGCCGGTTGAAACGATGGCAGTTGCCGACAAGACCGAACCCGCGGCTTCAGCCGCGCCTGCGGCGGGAAACACCGCTGCGGCCGCTGCTGAACAGCCGGCAACCACTCCGGAAAGCACGCCTTCGCCCACCGCGGCGGAGCTGTACGCGGCCTTAAACGTCACGGAAATCTACTACGACGACTTCATCCACGGCGACAAGCCCGCGGCCTACCAAAAGTGGATTGTGCTGCATGACACGGAAGGCGAAGGCGACGGGGAAAGTGTGGTCAGCTACTGGGAAAGCTCCGGCAACCACGTGGCCGCGCACTTCGTTGTGAACAAGGACGGCAGCGTGGTGCAGTGCGTGCCGCTTGATTGCATAGCCCATCACGCCGGCTTCGGCAACACGGGCCACAACCAGGAATTCGGCGTGGAGGACGAATCACGCGACGACATGGTGGGCACCGTGCCCATAGGCGACTGGGCGGCCGACTACGGCATGAATTCGTATTCCGTTGGCATAGAAATGGTACACGTGGGCGCCAGCGGCGCCGACTACCCGCAGGCGCAGTTGGAGGCCCTTGACCTGCTGATTGCCTACATAGACGCCTACTACGGCTTCGAATGTCCCATCACCGACCACAAGGCCTGGCGCACCGGCAACTCCGACACATCCGCCGCCTTCGCCGGCTACCTAGAAAACTACCAAACCTCCCGCAACCACGCCGGGGTGTAGGCGCACACGGCAGGCTGCGTTCGCCAGGCGAGAGCGCGCCATCGAAGCGGGCTTTGCGCGTGGATGGATGTTTTTGACGCAGTTTTCGAAATTCGTGGGCAAAATCTTCGTTTTTCAGCGTAGATTTAGGGTAGTTAGAGGGGTAACGGAGCTTCCTCGGTTCGGACAGATTTTCAGATGCTGCGTAGCCATGCTTCTGACCAGGGGTTTCTGCTTCCTTGCTTCTCTTGATCCCATCGGATTTAGGGTGCTTGGGGCAAGCCAACGCTGAAAAACGTAAATTTTGTCCACAAAACCACAAAACTCGTTCAAAGGGTATGGGCATGCAGCTGCGCTTAAGATGGGTGCTGCCCTCTGCCCTGCGCTTGTAAACTGCAAAAAGAAACCGAATTGCGGGGCATCTTTCCTCGTGGCGAAAAATGGCGGGGCTCACCATGCAACAGGTGGCGGAAAAGGCTGGCGTGGGCCGCAGCACCATCGCGCGTCTTGAGCACGGGGACGCTTCCGTTTCGTTTGCGACGGTTCTGGATGTGTGCCGCGCTGTCGGAGCGTTGGATATTTTGATCGCAGCGCTAGACCCCTACGAGACCGACTGGGGCCGCGCCCGCGCCGACCAGGCCCTGCCGAAGCGCGTAAGAAACTAACACGCTGGACGCCCTTGACGTTTTCACCAGGAAAGTAAGCATGTTTGCGCCGATGATCGACGGAAAGCTTGCCGCCATGAGAAAAACCTTGCACAGCGCGAAGTAACAGCCGCTGGGCGCTTGTCCGTCAACGGGGCGCAGGAGTACGGGTTGCTGCGTCCCTGCAAAGGCCGCGCCCGTCGCGAATGCGGCGGACGCGGCCTTTGCTCTTTTAGGGGCGAGCTTGCCTTTACAGGACGCCTCCGTTTATGGCGTTCACGGTGATGGCGGCCATTTCGGCGCGGGTTACGGTGTCGGCGGGGGCCACATACCGCGCGCTGCCTACGCTTTTACCGCTGATGATGCTGTTGTTCAAGGCCCATGCCACGCTGGTGCGTGCCCAGGACGACACTTGCCTGTTGTCGGGCATGCCTGCAAGCTTGCTGGTAGAGCCGGAAATGCTGGAGCCTTTCATGGCCTTCGCGGCGTTTGCCACGATGGTGCACAGCTGTTCGCGCGTGATGGAATCGTCTGGGCCGAAGCTGCCGTTGGAGTAGCCGTTGATGATGTTGTTCTTGACGGCCCAGTTTGCTGCGCCGGTGTACCATGTGTAGCCCGCAACGTCGCGCATGCCCGTGGAGTTGCGGGTGGACGACGCGTTGTAAGAGGAAGCATCGTTGGGGTTGAAGTAGCGCCACAGCACCACGGCGGCCTGCGCGCGGGTGAGCGCGTTATCGGGCCCGAAGGTCCCGTTCGAATAGCCGCTGAACAGGCCCTTCTCGACCGATGCGTACACGCTGGAGTAGTACCACGCACTAGCGGCTACGTCCGGGAAGCCAGACGGGGTGGGGGGAGGGGTGGGGGTGGGATTGGCGTTAACGACAGTGGTGCGTCCGTCTGGGCTGAGAATCCTATAGTAGATGTAAACGTTGGGCTTTTCATTGAGTGCGTCGTACACAGATTGGCTGTAGACGTAGATTGTGCTGGGATTACGCAAATCACGGAAAGCCTTACCGCCGATGCTCACTGAAGAAGGCTCGATGGTTACAGACCCGAGTGAGGAACACCCTTCGAAGGCAGATCCACCAATCGAAGTCACCGATTTGGGGATAGTGACGGAGGTAAGGGCGGTGCAGTCCTGGAAGGCGGAATCGCCAATATTGATCACCGAGGAGGGGATGGTGACGGAGGTGAGGGAAGAGCAGGCGCTGAAGGCGGATTCACCGATTTCCGTCACGCTAGAGGGAATTGCGACAGACCTGAGAGGGCAGCCCTTGAATGCCCAACTGCCTATCTTCCAGCACTGTGAGCCAGGGCTGAATGTGAGTGTGGTCAAGTTTGGGTTATTCCGGAAAGCTCGATCTTCAATCATCGTGACCGAGGAGGGGATGGTGACAGAAGTAAGGCCGCATCCTTTGAAAGCATCGTCGCCGATAGAAGTCACCGAGGAGGGGATGGTGACGGAAGTGGCGTTGGAAAAATTTCTGAACGAACCTTGACCAATGTGGGTAATGCCATTTTCAATCACCACATTTTGCACGGTGTGGCTACCACGCCCATAGGGAAGAATATTCGACGTATTGTTTCCCAGGTCATCCATAGGGCCCGAGCCCGAGACCGTCAGGGTGCCGTTGCTGAGCGACCAGTAGGCGCTGGGGCCGCACTGGCCGGAGGTTGTTGTGGCCAGGAGGTCTGCGTCAGCTTCTTGCGTGACGGCGGCAATTTCGGCGGAATCGTCTTCTTGCGGTACGATTTCGGCAAAGGCGGATGCGGGGCATAACCCTGCTGTCAAAACCGCAATAAGAGCATATCTGGCAATCTTCGAATGTAATTTCATAATAGTTCCTTTCTCTTGTGCGCCCAGGGTTCCGAAGGGCACGCTCATGCCCTGTATCCAGCATGGGCTTCAAACACGGCATCCAGTTGCGCAACGACAAGAAAGTTTTCTAAGTTCTTTTGCTGGGCAACAACAGCAGGCTTTTCCACAGGCTTGGGAGGACCCGGTGTTTTTTGCACGGGCTCTTCCTATGCAGATCCCGCCCCGATTCCTTCGTTGTTTTTCTGTTTCCCGGGCAAAAAACGTAGCGGGGCCTTCAGGCCCCGCTACGGAATCGAATGATTTCCGGATTACAGATTCACCCACATGGCAGGGCGGACGGCATAGTAAAAGGCCACGGCGTGGCCGTCGGACACGCTACCGTTGACGTCCACACCTGCGGCGAAGGCCCCAGCGAAGGACGGGTTGTACTCGTTGTAGCCTGGCGAACGCAGCCACCAGCGGCAGGCTCCAGACTCCACAAGCACTTTGCGTTGACCCGCAACATACGCGGTCGGCGCGCATACCCTGTCCACATTGTCGGCGAAATACCGGCTCGCTTCGGCAATGCTCAGGCAGAAAACCTTGTCCTGGGTATCGTTGCCCCCTGGAGTTCCGTGGTCGGGGTTGTCGTCATTCGCCACGACGGTGGTGGCAATACGCGCCTGGTCCGTAGCGCTGAATGCGGCGTTGAAGAAAGTGTCGTTGAGCCAAGGGCGCAGCGTGCAGGTCTCCCAGGTTACCGACGTGTGAGGGAAGTTGTACATCTGACTATCCAACCCATATTCGCTCACCAGCAGCGCCTTGCCGTCGGCCACGTCCAGCACGCGCCACTCGATGGGCTCGGTGCCGTTAGCAAGGTTGTTGTCCTGCTCGTAGGACCCGAACAGCACATGGTGGCCCACCTGCAATCCGGAAAGGTCGGGGCCGTCCGCAGGGCTGCCTTTGGGGGTCAGCACATTGCTCTCGCTTGCGTTCACCAGGACGGAGGCCGCCCGTGCTCGGTAGATGGTCTCGCCGGGGTGCAGGGAGCGGGTGCCGTCGCCGTTGTCGTAGCCGGAAAGCACACCGTTCTGCAGCGCCCACGCGCAGCCGTTGCGCGCCCAGTCGGACACGCTGCCGCCGTCTGTGATGGCAGTTCTCAGCAGCTGGACGTTGCCTGTGCCGTTCTGGATGCGGCACAATATGACGCACAGCATCTCGGCGGTCAGGCTGTCGTCGGGCCCGAAGGTGCCGGTGGCGGCGTATCCGGTGATGTAACCCTTGGCAACCGCCCAGTTCACGGCTGCGGTGTAGTAGGTGTCGCTGGCAACATCCGGCATGCCGGTGGAGTTCTCGGCCTGGCCGTTGTAGGCGGCGGCGTCGCTGGGGTCAAGGTGGCGTCACAGCGCCACGGCGAACTGGCCGCGGGTCAGGCTGTTCATGGGGCCGAACGTGCCGTTTGAGTAGCCCTTGAACAGCCCCAGCTCCACAGAGCGGTACACGGGCT
>JAUNIP010000020.1 GCA_030523425.1 Coriobacteriia bacterium | reverse complement strand
TTCCGCGTCTGCCCGATTCGTTCACAACCGTCATTTTGCGTCACGCGCCCGTTTGTCTCCCCTGGCTGGCAAAGTCAGCGGACAAGAATCACGCGCCCTGGCGGTGTGTCCCAACCGCCACAAAACTCCCCGCGGGGGATGGCAAAAAGGGCTGCGGTAGCTGCCGCAGCAGGCGTGCCTTAACGGCGCGCCTTCGGTCGGAATGACATTGCATGCAACCCAACACTGCTATAATACGCAGCCGTGTAAGGGAGTGCGCATGGTGGAGCAATTTGGCGGCGTGCTTATGCAGATGAGCATGCTGTTTTTGATAGTGGCCGTAGGATATGCGGCAAAGAAGCTGGCATGGATGGACGAGCGCATTGACCGCGGCTTGTCGGTGATCGTGCTGAACACCGCCCTGCCTGCGGCCATTTTGGCGTCGGTGCTTTCCGCTGAAACCCTTCCCAGCCTACAGCAGCTTGGCATCATGGCTGCCTTTTCGGTGGCTGCTTACGCGTTGCTGCTGGTGGGAGGCCTATTGCTTACATTCGTACTGCGCATTCGGCCGGGCAGCCAAGGCGTGTTCAGGTTCATGGCGCTGTTCGGCAATGTGGGCTTCATCGGCTTTCCCGTAACCACGGCGCTGTTCGGCAGCGAATCGCTCATTTACGCCAGCATCTTCCAAATACCGTTCAACCTGCTGGTGTTCACCATAGGCATATGGTTTTTGGCACAGGACAACGAAAAGGGCGTGAAGGTGCGCCTGGGCCCCAAGCAGTTCCTGACGCCGGCGCTTGCAAGCTGCCTGGCGGCCATCGTGTTCATCGTGCTAGGAATACACAACGTACCCGTGGTGAGCGACACGCTTTCCACCCTAGGCTCCATGACCACGCCGGCATCGCTTTTGATCATCGGCTCTTCGTTGGCAAACCTGCCCGTGCGGGAACTGCTAGGCGGCCCCAAGCTGTGGGTTGCTTCGTTTTGGCGCCTGCTGTTTATGCCAATCCTGCTGTTTTTCCTGATGCGCCCCTTTATTGCAGATCCCACGCTGCTAGGCGTGATAGTGGTGCTTTCGGGCATGCCGGTGGCAACCAACGGCACCATGCTGTGCTACCAGTATCACGGCAATGCGAAAGTAATGGCGCAAGGCACCTTCATCACCACGGTGTTCAGCCTGGTGACCATTCCGTTGTTGATGATGCTGCTAACGCTGTAGCGCCCGCTACTTGCTGACCAGGTACGCCTTTTCTGCGGGAATGCGAATCCACAGCTCTTCGCCTTCGTAGGGAAGGTTCGCGGTGGATTCCTGCAGCTTGTCCACGCGCCAAAACAGGTGCTGCTCCAGGTACGCCATCTCATCGGTTGCCTTGTCGGCTTCCGCCCCGGCAGAGGCATCCCGCTCCAGAAAGCCCAGAAGCACGGTACGCTCGAAGCGCGAATCGCTCACTCGGTCAACACGCACGCGGTAGCAATTCGTGCCTGGCCCTTGCGCACGCTGAAGGTAGAATTCGCGCAAGCCGAAGGTCTTCACGTCGTCGGGCACGCTGCCGCCCATGTCCACCGTGATGCCCCACGTGGGCAGATGCACGGCGGTTGGGCCCGCCTTTTCGGCGGCAGTGGCATTCTTGCAGCCGGTCAGTTTGATGCCGGCCGTGGACTGCGGGCTGTGCACCAAGCCTTCGCCGTCGCGGATTTCCATGATGTGGCCGTATTCCACCACGGCGATGCGGTCGCAGAAGCGCAGGGCCTCGTCGATGTCGTGGCTGACGTACATGATGGTGCCGTCGAAGGCGTCGAACAGGCTTACCAGGTTTTGCTCCAGCACGCTTTTCAGGTGGGCGTCCAAAGCGGAAAACGGCTCGTCAAGCATAAGGATACCCGGCTTGGCCGCCAACATGCGGGCCAAGGCCACGCGCTGCTGCTGGCCGCCGGAAAGCTGGGCGGGATAGCGCTTTTCGAAACCGGAAAGGCCGAAGCGCTTCAACTCTTCGGTGACGATGGCCTTATGCTCTTCTTTCGGAACATCCTTGCCGATGCCCGCACCCACGTTCTGTTCGATGGTCAGATTGGGGAACAGCATGTAGTTTTGGAACAGCAGGGCGGTCTTGCGCTGCTGCGGCGTAAGGTTGATACGCTGCTCTGAATCGTAGAACACTTCGCCGTTCACCACAATGCGGCCCTCATCGGGCGTTTCAATGCCCGAAACGCAACGCATGGTAAGGCTTTTGCCGCAGCCGGAAGCACCCAGAAAGCCCAGGGTTTCCGAACCGGCCGTAAAATTCACATCCAGGGTGAAGGTGGGAAACGCCTTCTTGATGTTGACTTCAAGACTCATCAGTCACTCCCCCTATTCCGCAGAACCACGACGGTACTTCGTGGTATGGCTCGACCACAGATTGATGAACAGAATGACGATGAAGCTGAACACTATGATTATGAAGGTCCAGAACCACGCAATTTCGTTGTTGCCGTTCATCCACTCGAAGTAGATGGCGATGGGGATGGTGCGCGTGATGCCCAGGTAGTTGCCTGCCAAGAACAACGTGGCACCGAATTCGCCCAGAGCGCGGGCGAAGGAAAGCACCGTGCCGGCGGCGATAGAGCTCCACGAAAGCGGCAGCATCAGCTTGAAGAAGATGCGCGCGTTGCTCCAGCCCAAGGTGCGGGCCGCGTCAAGCATGTTGGGCTCTAAGTTCTCAAACGCGCCGCGGGCGCTGCGGTACATCAGCGGGAAGGCCACGATGACCGCCGCGATAACGGTGGCGGGCCAACTGAAGATCAGCGGGAACCCAATATCTATGAAGAACTGGCCAAAGGGCGTGTTCTTGCCGCACAGCCACAGCAAAATGAAGCCGCAGACCGTAGGCGGCAACACCATGGGGATGGTGAAGATGGAGTCGAAGATGTCCTGTGCGCGCGGCGGCAGGTGCAAGATGAAGTAAGCGGCTGCTAAGCCCAAAATGAAGATGAAGACAATGGCCGTCAGGGTGGTCTTCAGCGTGATCCACAGCGGGCTCCAGTCAAGCGTGGTAAGGAACTGACCAAACGCTTCCAGCCCCGTGGGGGCCTGCGCAATACCCACCTGGTCGGAAGGCAGCAGCTGCGCGAAATCCGCATGCGTGGGAGAAACCAGCCCCGAACCGGTGGAAGCCGTCACGTCGGTGCCGTCTTCGCCTATGATGCTGGCGTAATATTGGCCGTTTTTCAATTCCTGGTCGAAGCGGAATTCCACTGTGCCCACCTTGTAGATGGGGTCTTCAGTGAAATACCACGTCATGTCGTCGCTCAGCAGCGCACCGCCGCTGGCGGTGGCTTCGTCAAGCGCAATGAACAAATGCCGCAGGGACTGCTTGTCCTTCTCGGAAGACACATCGAAACCCGCGGTTTGGGCAACCGCGGGGGGCACGTACACCACCACGTAATCGGTGGTGGCGATAAGCCCCAGATATCCCGTTTCGTTGGCGGAATAATAGCTATACCCTGCATAGGCCTCGCCAATATCGCGGTTCGACCCCTTCTGCGCCCGGCTGAATGCGCTTAAACCGAAGGCCACGCCATCAATGATGGCAGCGTCGTTTTCGGAAGATACCGTCACATCGCTGGCGGCGGAACTACCTTCCGAAGAAGAGCTGGTGGAAGTGACTGCGGGGGTGTTGGCATCCCCTAACGCGTCATCGGCGAACGCCAGTGCCGGAAAGCACATATTCAGCACTACCAAAAGCGTGACCGCCCATGAAGAAATTGTTTTTACCCTTCGCATGTCGCCTCCCCTTGATGGCGCTTTCGCGTGTTGAATGAAAATGGGCGGACCAAAATAGATCCGCCCATTTCCGAAAACGTTTGTAACGCTTTGAGCGGCTTTAAGCCAGCTCGAAGCCCCACTTCTGCCAAACCTTGATGGCTTCCTGATCGGTGGTAGCCCAGGTCAGGAATGCATCAGCAGCTTCAGCGTACTTGGACTGAGCGCACACGCCAGCCGGGTACACAATGGACTTGTGGGTGTCGGCAGGAACGGTGCTCTGAATCTTCACGCCACCGAAGCGGTACACGTCAGAGGTGTACACCATGGCAACGTCAACGTCGCCAGACTGGGCATGCTTGCACACGTTGCCCACGGAAGTGTCGGTAACAACCTTGCCCTCGATGGGGGTGCCAGCATAAGCGTCGGTGCCATTGGCCTTACCGGCGCTGTCCTTGCCAACCTTGCCATCGGGGTCAACGAAGCAGCCCACGGTGGACAGGGACTGGTTGGCGTAGTTGCCAGCCGGCACGGAGTCGTCGCCCACGCATACGGTCAGCTGACCAGCAGCGATGTCGTCGAGCGTGATGCCGGTCAGAGCAGAGCTTTCAGAGGTAACGATAACCAGGTCGTTCTTGAACATGTCGAAACGAGTGCTCTCAGTGACATAGCCCTTGGAAACGGCGGTGTCCATGGTGCCCTTGGAAGCGGTGATCTCGATGTCGGCATAGGAACCGGCTTCCAGCATGGAGTTCAGTTCGCCAGAGGCCTTGTACTGGGTGTCAGCAAAAGTAACGTTGCTGTGGCTGGCGGTGTACAGGGTCTGCACTTCCTCCAGAGCCTTGGACAGCGAGTTAGCAGCAAAGATCTGCAGCTGAACTGCTTCCTGGGGGGTGTTGGTGTTTGTGTTAGCATTGGCGTTGGCATTCGCATTGGCGTTGGCATTGGTGTTGTTAGCAGCGGTGCTAGAACCGCAACCGAACAGACCCAGAGCACCCACCAAGCAAAACGCAACTGCACCGGCAGCGATAGCACGCATACGCTTGTTCATTGGACTTTCCCTTTCTGTTTGGTTAGGCGCCCAAGCCAGAATGCCGACCGAGGCTACCCTCCTACGATAATTGCGCGGTCCCTTGACCACACCTGACACATATTATCCAAACGTTCGGATTATTGTCAATACGCAACATAACGGGGCGAAAATATAACGGGATGGGAATATGCGTATCCTTGCAGCGTAACACCCTCACACAGTATGCAGGGAAAGCCGCCTGCGGCTACTGGGGCGGCAACGTTTTCGTCTCCAGCAAGTCCAAAAAGGCCGCTTCATCTAGCACGGGCACACCTAGCTTCACCGCTTTGTCGTACTTCGACCCCGCCGCTTCGCCGGCAATCACGAAGCTGGTCTTCTTCGAAACGCTGCCGGAAACCTTCGCTCCCAAAGCCTTCAGACGCTGGCCTGCTTCCTCGCGCGTCATGCCGCTTTCCACCAAGCTGCCGGTCAGCACGAAGGTAAGGCCATCTAGCACGGCAGGTTCGGCGGGCGCAGCGGCCGAAACGTCGTCGGCCATGTTCACGCCCCGCTTTTCCAAGCGCTCAATCACCTGCACGTTTGCCGGCGTGCGCAAGAAGGTGTAAATGCTGGCCGCAATTTTGGGCCCCACCCCTTCCAGGGCGGCCAAGTCATCAACCGAAGCGGCCCGCAGGCCTTCCATGGTGGGATAGGCGGCCGCAATCACTTCGGCGGTGGTTTTGCCCACATGGCGCATCCCTAAGCCGAACAGCACCCGCGCAAACGGGCGGTTCTTGCTGGCCATAATGTTGTCATACAGCTTCTGGGCCGTCTTTTCGCCCAAGCGGATGGGCACGCCTTCCTTGTTCAGACGGCCCATGTCAAGCAGGGCCAATTCCGTGACGTCTAGGGAATAATAATCCGCCACGTCGGTCAGGCGGCCGGTTTCCACCAGGCGGCCCACAATCTCTTCGCCCATGCCGTCTATGTCTAAGGCGCCCCGGCTTGCCCAATGAATCAGGCGCTCCTGGGCCTGAGCCGGGCAATCAATGCTGATGCAGTGGTGCTTCGCTTCTCCGTCTTCGCGCACCACCACGCTGCCGCAGCTAGGGCACATCTGCGGCATCTGCCACACAGCCGCGTCAGCGGGCCGCAACGAAAGCACGGGGCCCAACACTTCGGGAATCACATCGCCCGCCTTGCGCACGATGACCGTGTCGCCTATGCGCACGTCCTTGCGGTGCACTTCGTCCAGGTTATGCAGCGTGGCGCGGGCCACGGTGGAACCTGCCACCGTCACCGGCACCAGTTCCGCCACCGGCGTAAGGGCGCCTGTGCGCCCCACCTGCACGGTAATGTCTTGCAGCACGGTGGTTTTTTCTTCGGGCGGGAACTTGAACGCTATGGCCCAACGCGGCGCCCGCGCGGTGAAGCCCATGGCAGCTTGCTGGGAAAAAGAGTTCACCTTCACCACCACGCCGTCAATTTCGTAGGGCAAGTTGGCGCGGTTTTCCAGGGCGTTCGCGCAGAAGTCATGCACCTGCTGCGCTTGGGTGCACAGCTTCACGTCCGGATTGGTGTGGAAGCCCGCATCTGTCAGCCACTGCAGAAGCTCCCATTGCGTGGTGGCCAAAAGCGAAGCCTGGTCGGCTATGGCATACAGGAAAGTGGACAGGTCGCGCTTGGCGGTTATTTCGGCGTCCTTTTGGCGCAGGCTGCCTGCAGCGGCATTGCGCGGGTTGGCGAAGGCCTGCTTGCCGTTGGCTTCAGCGGCCTTGTTCAGAAAGTCAAAGCTGGCCTTGGGCATGTACACTTCGCCGCGCACTTCCACCGCGCCAGGCGCAGCAATGCCGGCCATGCCTTCCGCGCGCAAACGCAGCGGAACGTCTTTCACCGTGCGCACGTTCACCGTCACATCTTCGCCGGTGGTGCCGTCGCCGCGCGTGGCAGCGCGCACCAGGCGCCCGTCTTCGTAAGTAAGCGCAATGGAGCTGCCGTCAATCTTCAGCTCGCACACCACGTCCACCATGTGCCCGAAGAATTCCACCACGCGTTCTAGCCAGGCATCCAGCTCGGCTAAGTCCATGGCATTGTCCAGCGAATACATGCGCTGCGCATGGCGCACCGGGGCAAACTGTTCGCCCACGTAACCGCCCACGCGCTGGGTGGGACTGGTTGGGTCTATCAGATGCGGGTTTTGGTGTTCCAGTTCGCGCAGTTCACGCATCAGGGAATCGTAGGCCGCGTCGCTGATTTCGGGGGCGTCCTTGGCGTAGTACAGGTAGGTATGGTGCTCTATTTCGGTGCGCAGCGCCTCTATGCGCGCGGCGGGATCGGTTGTCACCTGCGCCAATGCCTGTTCGTCGAACAGCGATGCCTGCCCTTGGGCCATAAAAGTCCCCCTTTATGCTTCCTGCAGCGTTTTCACCGCTTCAGGGATGGAATCTATCACGTCTTCGGCGCACACGCACACATCCGTCAGGCGCTGTGCAGCTGCGGTACCTGCCAACGCGTGCCACACCGCTCCCAAAAGCGCGGCATCCAAGGATTCAAGTCCCTGCGCCAAGCAAGCGCTTATCATGCCCGCCAGCACGTCACCCGTGCCGGCCTTCGCCAACGCCGGCGTGCCCAAGCCCATGCGAAACACCGCTTCGCCATTGGAAATAAACGTTATGGGACCTTTCAGCACCACCACCGAACCGTAGTAGCGGGCCAGTTCCTGAGCCAGCCGCGCCTGAGCGGGCTCATCTTCGGGCCCTGTTGGCAGCGCCAACCCCAAGGGCTTGGCCAGCCGCGCCGCTTCGCCTCCATGCGGTGTGAGCACCGTGGGAGCCCCTTGCGCCACGCGATTGCGCAGCGCCCGGCGCCCGTCCGGCGTGGCCACCACGCCCAAAGCGCCGCCGTCTATCAGCGCCGGCACGTCAGGCGCTGCCCAGCTGTTCAGGGTGACTAACGCAACCGCCACGCTCATGTCGTCGGCAACGTCAAGCCCGGGGCCCAAGCACACTGCTTGTGCCTTCGCCACGGCGCTTTCGGCATCCAGAGCGTCCCACGCGCTGGCCACCACCGAAGGGCGAAAAGCCTGCACCACGGGCACGCTTTGCGGGGCGCACACCACCTGGGCATAGCCCGCGCCGCTGCGCAAGGCCGCCGAAGCCGCCAAGCACGCCGCGCCAGGGTACGCAGCACTGCCGGCAACCAGGGCCACCTTGCCCCGGGAATACTTGTTGGCATGCGCGTGTGGCGCCGGCACCAGCGCCGCCGCCCGGTTCACCGTGCATTCCGTTATGACAGGTTCTGCATGCGTCATGGCCGCCACTCCCCCGTCTGTTCGGGCTGATCGGGCTGATCGGGCTGCTCGGGCGCGCCTAGGTCATCCAGCAAGGCGCGCGCGTCTTTGAACTGCGCGGTCAATTCGGCCATAGGATCAAGCCGCTTTGCCTTATGCTTTTCCGATTCCTGGGTTATGGCCATGGCGCAGGCCACGGCTTCGTCGTGGGTATACGAAAGGCTGATGGGCAGTTCGCGCACGCCTAGGCTTGCAGCCACTTCCTTGGCGCGCCCGCTTAGCACCACGTACGGCTTGCCCGCAGGCGTGCGGCGCACTTCCACATCACGCACACTGATGCCATCGGCAAAGCCGGTGCCTAAGGCTTTCAGCACCGCTTCCTTAGCCGCGAAACGCGTGGCAAAATGGGCCGCCGGCACGGCCTTGCTTTCGCAATAGGCCTGTTCTTCAGGGGAAAACACGCGCCGGGCAAAGCTGGGCGTACGCTGTAAAATGCGCTTCATGCGCTGGATTTCCACCACGTCAAGCCCTAGGCCCACCTGGCCTTCCATGCGCTGTTGGGAGTCTTCCACAGCCCCCCCTACTGGCTCTTGGGAACGGGCGCGGCAACCGGCGGCGGGGCGGGCCGCTCGTCGGTTTCGTCGAAGGGCCGCACCATGCCAAAGCATTCGTGCTGGATGCATTGCAACACGTTGGTGGGAGCAAGGTGGCCCTGCGCGTTGCGCGGCGCGGTGGTCATGGCGGTCAGCACCGTGCCTACCACCAGCAGATGATCGCCGGCGGGCTGCACGCTGTCAACCTTGCACGCAAGCCACGACGTGGCGCACTCCACTATGGGAACCTTGCTTTCTTCGTGGTAAGTCTTCGTTACCTCTTTATATTGCTCCTTGCGGAACAGGCCCTTTTTGTGCACCAGTTCCCGGCGCGTTTCTTCCCGGTCGAAGGAAACGGGCTCATAGCGGTGTGGAATCAGGCCGTCTTTGAGCATGTTCCAGCCCGACCGCGTGCCGCACACCTGGGCAAGCCGGCCTGCTTCGGGCGTGGCCGGCAACACGTTGATGCTGAAGCACCCGCACTTCTGGATAAGGCTCATGGTGTAGGAAGATTCCCGCAGCGCAAACGCCAGCATGGCCGGTTTGTGGCTTACGGGCGTCACCCAAATGATGGTGGCGAAACCCAGCGATTTGCGTTCGCCGGTAGCGCCTATGATGATGGTGGGGCGCGGATCTAACAGGGCGGAAACGTCACGCCCTTCAACTTGTTCCCACTCCTGGTTTTCAGCGGTATTGCAATGTGTGGACATACCATTCCTTGTGCTAAGAAAGTGCTCTAATCCTCCTGAGCGTTGGGGTCCTTAGCCTCGGAATAGTCGATGGCGGCATGGGAGCACACCGGCGTAGGCGGAACATCAATGCCCAGCGCAGTGGAAGCGCATACGCGCATTTCCTGCAGGGTTAAAGAATAACACGCCAAGGCATCAATCCAGCGCCTCAAGCACCTACGACCCTTTTCGGTGAGCATGAAAAGGCGCTTGGCGGAACCCGATTCGGGCGTATCCCATTCGCTGGTGACCAGTTCGGCTTCCTCCATGCGCTTCAAAGCGCGGTAAATGCCCGTGGCATCAGGCTTTTTGCCCCCAAACATGGGCGAATAGGCTGCCTGCTGAACTATGACATACCCGTGAAGCGGCTCATCCGACTGAGCAAGCAGGCATAAAATGGTAGGCTGGGACAGACGACTTAAGGATTTTCCAATTTCGGCGCACTCCCTCATGTCTTCGTCAGACTGTGGATGGCAACTTCCCCACATGGCGGCCTCTCTTTCATTGGTGGTCTGAAGACGCAATAGTTGGCTTTGCTTATAATATCATAATATACTATTATTACTCTGCCAATAGTTTCAAACAATACCGGATAGTTTTTTTCCGTTCTGCCGACCAAATAAGACCAGCCACTGTTTTCGAAACGTTTTCCTTCTACAATGAAACGGTTGTTTTGCAGCCACCGCAAACAGGTGGCCACCAGATTGGAGTTACCATGTGCGGAATTGTTGGATACACCGGGAGTGCGCCCGTTGCTCCCCTGCTGATAGAGGGCCTGAAGCGGCTGGAATACCGTGGCTACGATTCCGCCGGCATAGCGGTTCAGGAAGGTGACCAGCTGCAGGTGGTCCATCGCAAGGGCAAGGTGGCAACACTGGCCCACACGGTAGACCATTTCGACTTCAAGGGCACCTGCGGCATTGGCCACACCCGGTGGGCCACGCATGGCAAACCCTCTGAAGCCAACGCACACCCCCACACGTCCTGCGACGGCCGCATTGCCGTGGTGCACAACGGCATCATCGAAAACTTCGCCGACCTGCGCGAAGAGCTGCAATCAGAAGGCCACACCTTTTCCAGCGAAACCGACACCGAAGTGGTGGCCCACCTGGTGGAACGCGCCTACAACGGCAACCTGGTAGAAGCGCTGCGGGAAGCCGCCGCGCAGCTGGTGGGCGCTTACGGCTTGGCGGTAACCTGCGCCAACGAACCCGGTGTCATAGCCGTCACCCGCAAGGATTCCCCCATCATAGTAGGCAAAAGCGAAAACGGCGCCTATGTGGCATCCGACGTGATTGCCATGATTGACGCCACGCGCGACGTGGTGGTGCTAGGCGACGGCGAAATGGCGAAGCTGACAGCCGATGCCGTGGAATACTTCGACGCCGAAGGCAACCCCCTAAGCCCGAAGATCACCCACATAGACTGGGACTTAGACGCAGCCGAAAAGGGCGGCTACTCCGACTTCATGATGAAGGAGATCCACGAGCAGCCCCGCGTGATACGCGACACGTTGGCTGGGCGCCTGGTAGACGGTGCCTTAAAGATTGACGAACTGGATATGTCCGCTGAAGAACTGAACCTGGTCGACCGCGTGTATGTCATTGCGTGCGGCACCAGCTACCACGCCGGCCTGATTGCCAAGAACCTGATAGAAGGCTGGGCGCGCATACCCTGCGAAGTGGAAACCGCTTCGGAATTCCGCTATCGCAATCCCATCATCACCCCCACCACCTTGTGCGTGGCGGTTTCCCAATCCGGCGAAACAGCCGACACTTTGGCCGCCATCCGCGATGCCAAGGTGAAAGGCGCCCAAGTGTTCGGCATCACCAACGTGGTGGGAAGCCCCGTGGCGCGCGAATCCGACGGCGTCATCTACACGAAGGCCAACAAAGAAATTGCGGTGGCTTCAACCAAAAGCTTTTTGGGGCAGGTGGTCAGCCTAACGCTGTTGGCCATGCTGTTGGCCCAGGTGAAAGGCCGCATGCGCATGAACCAGATTCGCATGCTGTTCCGCGAACTGGCCGACACCGCAGGGCAGGTGGAAGCCATCTTGGCCGACACCTATTCGGTGGACAAAGCGGCCGAAGCCTGCGTGAATGCCCACAGCGCCCTGTTCATAGGCCGCGGCATGGGCAGCGCCATTTCCAAGGAAGGCGCCCTGAAGCTGAAAGAGATTAGCTACCTGCACGCTGAAAGCTATCCCGCCGGCGAAATGAAACACGGCCCCATTGCGCTGTTAGACGAAGGCTTCCCCGTGATTGCCATTGCCACGCAAAGCCCCATCTACGACAAAGTGGTATCCAACCTGCAGGAAGCCCGCGCCCGTGGTGCGCTGATAGTGGCCGTGGCTACCGAAGGCGACGAAGAGATCCAGCAGCATGCCGACCACGTGATTTACATCCCGAAGGTACGCGATGCCTTCAGCCCTATAACCGCTACCGTGCCCCTGCAACTGCTGGCAAGACGCATAGCCATCCTGCGCGGTTGCGACGTAGACCAACCCCGCAACCTGGCAAAAAGCGTGACGGTAGAGTAAACCACCTGCGGTAACGCAGGCGCATCCTACCGCACGGCTCTCATGGGCAGCGGGTTGCATTCTTCCCGCAGTTCGCAGCAGGCGCAGTCGTCGGTTACGCCGGGGGCTATGTCTTCCCAGGGAATTTCTGCGAAACCCAAGGCCCGGTAGAACGGCACCGACGCCCCGCGGGAAACCAGCCGCAGTTCGCCGTAGCGCTCTAGCGCATCTTCGGTCAGCAGGCGGCCGATGCCGCGCCCGCGCCAATAGGGGTTCACCACAATGGGGTTCACGTGCGCAATACCTGCGGGACTGAAAGCCAAGCGCATGAAGGCCACGGCATCGTTGTCGGCGTCGGCCGCCACCGTCACGTTCTCAATGCCGGGCAGGTTATCCATGCCTTCCGCATAGCAATACGCATTCAGGCACGCTAGGTCGTCTTCTGCGGCAGGACGCAGGGTGACTATGGCTTTGACTTCCATGGTTTCTCTTTTCGCACGGGTTTCTTACGCAGGCTATGGTAGCGCAAAGCGAAGCATCCCGCAGCGCCGCCCCCTAGCCCAGAATGCCTTCCAGCGTGGTCAGCAGCGCCGCTACGTCTATGGGCTTTGCAATGTAGGCATCCATGCCTTCGGCCAACGCGCGCTTGCGGTCTTCTTCGAAGGCGTTCGCGGTCGTGGCCACAATGGGAATGCACGCCAGTTGTTCGTTTTCCAGTTCGCGGATGGCATGGGTGGCCTCATAGCCGTCCATCACCGGCATCTGCACGTCCATCAACACGGCGGCGAAATGCCCCGGCACCGAAGCGCTCACCGCATCCAAGGCAATCTGGCCGTTTTCGGCCGTCTCAATCACGAAGCCTTCTTCTTCCAAAATGGTCTTGGCAATTTCTGCATTCAACGGGTTGTCTTCCACCAGCAGCAGCGTCAGGCCCGCAAACGATTCGCGATTCACCTGCTCCTGCTGTTGCCCCGCTTCGGTCTCAACCGCCTGTTCGGCACGCTTGAACGGAATCTTCAGCGTGAAGGTGGTACCTTCGCCTAGCTTGCTTTCCAGACTTATGGTGCCGCCCATCAGCTCTACCAGGTTCTTGGTGATGGCCAGGCCTAACCCGGTGCCCTGCACGCCGCTTACCGTGCTGGTGCGTTCCCGCTCGAAGGGCTCAAACGCCAACGCTGCGAATTCTTCACTCATGCCAATGCCGGTGTCGCTCACGCGCACAACGTAAGGCACAAACCCGTCAATCACCTTGCCGGCTTCCTTCACCGAAAGCACAACCGTGCCGCCTCCCGGCGTGAACTTCATGGCGTTGGAAAGCAGATTCAGCACCACACGCTTGAAGCGCACCGTGTCGCACTGTATGTAGGGATGGGCAATGCCTTCGGTTTCCACCTGGAAGTTCAGCCCGCGCGCTTCGGCTTCGTTTTGCGAAATGGTGCGCAGCTCTTCCACCAAATCGTAGATATTCTGGTCGCTCATATCCAGCTGCATCTTGCCGCTTTCTATGCGACTCATGTCTAACACGTCGTTGATCAGGCCTAGCAAATGGTCGCTGGAGGTTTGGATCTTGCCCAAGTATTCCTGCGTCAAATCCAAATCATCCAAATGCGTTAGCGCCAAGGAAGTGAAGCCGGTGATGGCGTTCATGGGCGTGCGGATGTCGTGGCTCATGTTGTTCAGGAACAGCGTTTTCGCTTCGTTGGCGCTTTCCGCCTGCTCCAACGCGCTTTGCAGCAGCTCCCGTTGGCGCTCCTGCTCACGCACCAAGTCGTCTATGCGCCTGAAGACCACAATGAAATGCCCCTGGTCTCCTTCTTCGAAGGTAACCAGCACGCACTTCATCTGGTAATGGTGCACCGCGCCGTCTTCGCAGGCGCGGTACGTGAACACATATTCCCCGCGCTCGCTGATTGCGCTTTGCGCCTTCTGCACGTCCATGCCATCCAAAAACAGCTGCACATCGTCTTCATGCACGCATGCGCATGAATACGCAAGCGCAAGCTTTTCGTAGGTGTACGGCGGCTGCACATCCGCAAGGGCCGCGCGCGTGGCGGGGCTGTCCATCTTCACTATGTGTACTTCTCTGGTGGCAACGTTGACCATGTAAATGTCTTCCCAGTCGCGCCCCAGACCTTCCGCAATGCCCAGTTGGGTTCTTATCTGGCTGTTGGTTTCCTGAAGCTTGTCGTTGATAATGCCCATCTTGCGCCTGTTCACAGAGCCCAAAACAAGCATGGTGGCAATTAGCAGCAGTACCACAACTACCGCCACCGCCACCGGCCAATAATCCCGCAGCAGGTCCTGGAAGGTGTAGCTCAGCATGTCGGAAGCGTTCGCGTTCACAGCGCTTTGGATGGCTTCGCTGCTTGTCAGGTTCACGCCCCTGTTCATAAGCGACCACAGCGCCGTTTGGCCCTTCAAAACCGCCAAGCAAAATGTCACGGTTTCGGGCATTTCAATTTCAACCAGCGAATGGTAGCGAATTTGGCTGCGCGTGTACTTGTGCGCCAGGTATGCGTTCATGTAGGTGCCCTGCGCCTTGCCGGACGCCACGGCATCCACGCACTGATCCATGGTGTCGAAGTAGATGATGGTGGCTTCGGGGTTTTGGGCCATGGCATAGTAAGCCGAAGCGGGACTTTCCCACGTGGCGGCCACCGATGTCATGTGGTTCACGTCTACGCCTTGGCCCACCAGCACTTCCATGGTGGCCGAAGCAAAGGCGGCCGTTTCCAGAAAGCCATTCTGTTCGGCGGTCCAGGCATTTTTATACACGGGCGCAATCACGTCCACATCCCCTGCGGCCAAGGCGGCGCTCATGTCGGAATAATGGGCATAGGGCACAAAGGTGAATATTTCTTCGGGCAGCGAAAACCGGGTTATCATCTGGTCAAACAGCGCTCGCACGGCCCCTTCAAGGCTTTGCACCGAAGTGCCTTCCCCCACCGCATCGCTGTACGGAGCGAAATTGGAAAGATACCCCACGCGGATGGTGGAATGCTGCGCCAGCCAGTCCACTTCCTCATCAGAAAGGGCGCTGGTAATAGGCGTGACGGTGTAATACGTTTCGGCCAAATTCGAAACGAAGCCGGGCGTGTTTTTGTTGATCTGCGCAAGGGCGTCGTTCAAATCCGCCAGCACATCTTCACGGCCCTTGGCAACCGCCAAGTAGAAATCCGAAGACCCCAGCTTTAAAATAGGCACCATGTGGTCTGCTGTGGAAATGTCTATGTTGGTGTCCACATCGGCGTCAATCAGGCTCGTGTGCAGGTCTAAGCCGCGCTGCTCAGGCGTGCTTTCGGACTCCACGATTTCCACATCAAGATTGTTAGCGGCCACCCAATCCTTAAACATCTGGGCCTGCACGGAATTCCTGTACACCCCCACCCGCTTGCCGTTTAAGGTGGTAAGGTCGGAAGACGAAACTTCGGTGCTGTCGGGGCACACGTACAGGTAGTAGCTTTCCGTGCCCATTATTTCATTGGGGAACAGCAGGTATTCCGCGCGCTCTTCGTTGTAGGAAACGTCTGCAAGCAGGTCTATTTCCCCCTGGCGAAGCATATCGTACAAGTTTGGCCAGGTGTCGTATACGTATTCGTATTCCCAGTTGGCGTAGTGAGCCACTTCCTGCAGGTAGTCATAGCCATAGCCGCGCTTTTCCGCGCCGTCGGCGGCGCCTTCGAAGAAATTCTTGGTGGGGAAATACCCCACACGCACCTTCTTGGGGGCATCGTCAGCATAAGCGGCCGCGGGCAGCGCCACAAGCGCGCACAGCAAGCAGGCTGCCGCAAGCAGCCACGTAAGCACTCTGCTCACCCGTTTGGCCATACTCAACTTCCCGTTAGCGCAGGCGCGCACTTCGCGCACCTTAAGTGCTAGTGTAGCGGTGCGCCCGCGCGGGAAAGGTAACGGTTGGGCATCAATTGCGTGCTACATGATGGGCGGCACGTAAATTTTCATGCGGCTGTGTGGGATGGATTTCTTCGCAAGCTCGGTTAGGCCCTTGGCCACCGTGGGCAGCTTCGCCGTAGGCACGCCCATGAACATCATGTCTTCGCCCACGTCGGTGGCAGCGCGGCAGCCGTAGCAGCCGAAGGTGATGTTGGGCTCCTGCTCCATCATGGGATACAGCACGGCTTCCACGCACATAGAATTATAGCCGCTGGCCTTGAAGTCGAAACGGTGGCCGGTGTAGTAGCTCATGGACATGCACAGCCACATCATCTGTTCGGGCGTGCCCGTGAACACCACCACTTCGGGTTCGCGCACCGTGGCCGAAAGGGGCGCCACGTAGGTGGCCCGACGGCTCTTCGGCGGCAGCGTGGGGCGCTCCCGCACCATCTGCGCGGCAGCTTCGGCGTTCACCAGCTTGTGGAACAGCACATATATCTCGCCCGTGGCCAGCTTTTCCGGTACGCCGGTCATGCCGAAGATGGACGTGCCGTCGGGGCAGGAATGCCTGTGCGGCGGCATCAGGATGGAAGCGCCGCGACGCGCGGCCATCATGGCCTGGCAGAAGCGCAGGTTTTCCGGCGGCATGGCAACGTTAGGCAGCAGCTCGTCTTTGTCTATCAGGCTGACCGCCACCGGCTTCCAGCGCAAATCCAGCTTCTCGGTTATGACGCGCTCCCATTCCGCGTATTGTTGGTGCAGTTCGTCTGAAATGGGTTCGGCGCGCGGTTCGTCAGCGAAGGGGTCGTACTTCGCGTCGCCCGTGGCTTCCACCAGCAAGGCGCGCTGCGGGCAGTTGCCCGAACACGTGGTGCAGCCCACGCAGTCTTCAATGTGGGCAGCGTACGGATTGCCCTCTTCGTTGGCTTCCAACACATAGCACGGGCAAAACGCTATGCACAAACCGCACTTCACACAGCGATTCGGGTCGTTTGTCACTCGGTAATCTGCCATTGTTCCCCCCTTGTTTCGGTTCGCGTGTGTGGCCTGAAACGCAAAACCTACCGCAAGCTTTCCTTGCACCACGGCGGATACACCCGCTTGCCCGCTGAATCGGTAAGATGATAACTGCAAAACGGCAGCGCGCGCCCGGAAGGCACCGTCACCATCATGGAGCATTCGCGCAAGCGTTCGGTATCCATGCTCACGGCGTCCATGTAATTCATGATAATCACCGAAAGGCCAGTCTTCACTTCCACGCCCTTCTTGTACAGGATGTCCAAAAACACCGAACCCTGCGGGCTGTCGGGGCTGTAGGCCGCCGCGTATTCTCCGAACGTCATGCGCGTGGTGGCCGGGTAAAAGCCGCTGGGATGTTCGGCGCTTTCGTCCTTCACCAAGAAGACGCCCTGGTCGCACAGCGGATGGCTGCAGCCCAAGGGCCAAATGTCGTACGGGTCCAGCAAGCCTTCGGATTGCCGGGCCAGTTCGAATATCACGTCCCCTGAACTCATAGGCATGGCGCGCTGCGCGTCGAAGCGCCCGGAAGTGAACGCCGGCTGCAGCGCGATGCCGGCCACCACGTCAGAATTTTCCAGCCCGAAGCGCAGCAGGTCGCCCAGCTGGCCGTCGTTTAAGCCCGCCACCACGGCCACCGAAAGCACCACTTGGATGCCCACTTCGCGGCAGCGCTCAATCACTTTCAGCTTCGTGGCCAAAATGTCGCGACCGCAGGTGACTTCGTAGACGTTGCCCGTCAGGCCGTCGAAGGAAAGGTACACGCCGGTCAGCCCTGCGCCCACCAAATCTTCCAAGTAGCCGTCCTTTGCAGCAATCACCAGGCCGTTCGTGTTCACTTCGATGCCCCAGAAGCCCTTTTGGCGGCCCATATAAATTATATCCATCAGGTCTTTGCGGGTGGTGGGTTCGCCGCCGGTCAGCTGCACGGCGCCGTCGGTGCCCACCGCGTTGGCGATGGTGTCGTACATGGCGCCAATCTCTTCCATGCTGGGATCGTCTTCGCCGCCTACCGCGCTGGCGAAGCACACCGGGCAGCGAAGGTTGCAGTTGCGCGTGACTTCAATTTCCAGCAGCGTGCCGCGGCGCTGGTGACGCCCGCAGGTGCCGCAGCCGAAGGGGCACGGCGCGGTAACGGGGCAGGTGTTTTGCGGCGCCGTCTTAGGGAAGGCTTCGGAGCGCAGCCACATATAATGTTCGGCATCCGGCCACATGCGCGTGGTCAGCGGGCCGTGTTCGGGGCAGGTGCGCTCCATCCACACAACGCCAGCGTCGTCCGCATACACCTGGGCCTTCAGTTCCTTCAGGCACGTGGGGCACAACGCGCCCGTCACGTGCAATGGGCGGCGGTTTTCAGAAGCCGAAACTTCGTCGGTCACTTGTTATCTCTCCCTTGCGTTGGGGCGCCCACGCGCCACGCCTTCGCTTATTCGTCGATGTATTGGCGCGGGTCGTGCTCGTCGTTAGGCGGCGTGGACACCTTGATGCCCATCAGCGCGCACCATCCCAGCACGCGGCGCGGCGTGTACAGATCGGGCTGATACTTCGCCGCTTCGCGGATGGCCTTCATGCATGAAATGGCATGGGCCAAGTCGGTGCGCTCGTCGATGTCTGCCACGGGGCTGAAATACGCGCTGGGGATGTCCTTTTCAATCAGCTTGGCCACGTAAGCGTCCAAGGCCGGCACGCCATCAAGGTTGTAATACACGCCCGTGTGGTCGATGGGCGTGTCCTTGCTAAATCCTACCAGCGACGTGCCGCATTCCTGGCACGGCGCCTGCACGAAGCCCGCCTTGCCAATCTTTTCGAAGTAATGCAGCCACTGGTACGACTGCGTGATGTGGGACTTCGGCATGGTGGGAATGTCGCCACCAACCGAAACTATGTGGTCATAGCCCATGGCAAACAGCTGGGCGAACGCGTCGTTGAAATGCTCGTCGAACGTGGCGCCCGCGTCGGTCATATACTGGATGGGCATGGGCCATTCGCCCAGTTCGTCGAACAGTTCCTTCATGGCGCTCATGTTTTCGGCCGGCGTGGTGGAAATGAAGAAATCGTAGGTGTCATGGATGGCTTCAGGGTCGGCAGCAACAAGCTCGTCGGATTCCTGCTGTAAGCTTATCAGCGCCTGCATGGATGCCTCGCACACGTCAAACAGGCACAGCTTGAAAAACTGCGCGGCTTGGTCTTCGGTCAGAAAGCCACCATGCTTGGTGGTCAGGCGCGTTTTCACCTTGCCCGGCGTGGGATACTTGCTGAAAATGAGTAATGCGTTCTTTCGTTCTGCCACGGTTGTTCCTTCCCTTTAATCCAGCGGCCGCACGGGCGCCGGATCGCTTATCCCCTGGTGGCTTTCGGCAAATGCCAAACTGTCGGCCACCACATTGATACCATGCTTTTCCACCACGTCTTGCAAGCTGAACGTCAACGGTTCATCAGTCTTCCACACAACGCAGTCTATGGCATTATACGACCAAGTGCCTATCATTTCTTCGCCCTTGCTGCGATCAACCGACGTAAGGCAGTTGATATTGGAATCCCACATGCCGCCAAAATACGGCGCGCCGGGCGTCCATTCCGGATGCCACCATCCGTAGTCGGCGCTCACCACGCCGTCACGCATCTTCGTAATGCGGCACTTGAAGCGCGCTTCGCCGAAGTCGGTGGCCAACACCACGTTGTCGCCGTCCTTCACGCCGCACATATCGGCAGTGGCCTGGCTCATGTCCGCGCACGGGGCCGGGGTGTTTTTCCTGAACTTGGCATTGTTCATATACATAGAAGCGTTGTAGGGCTGCTTGCGGGCACCGGTGGCCAAGCGCACGTGGGTGCCCTTCTTGCGCAGCTCTTCCGAGCACAGCGAAATGAGCTCGCTTTGCTTGGGCACGCGCGGGCCGCCTAAGTGGTCCAGGCTTTCGCTTGCCAGCTCCACCTTGCCGGTGGTGGTGGCAAAGCCCTGCGGGGTGCCGTCTTCGCCGGGTTTTAAGTGCTTGTAGTAGTCCGGCGGCTGGAAGTACATGCCGTAGCTGCAAAACGAATCCCATTCCATGCCCGTGACCGCCAACGCGGCTTCACACGCCGCGGCGAAAGAATCCCAGGGCCAGTGTTCTTCTTGGCCCATGCGCAGGCCCAGTTCGCGAAACACCGAATAGTCGTCTTTGCGGTCGTAGTAGGGGTTCACCGCCTGCGCGCCGCCGTACACCATATTCGCCACGCCGCCGTGGGCCTGGAAGGTGGTGCGCTCTATGGCGCCCGCCGAAGGCAGCACGAAGTCCGCCAAGCTGGCGGTAGGCGTCATGTAGTATTCCAGCACCACTATCAAATCCAGCCCCATAAGCGCGTTGAACACCCGGTGGGTGTCGCCGTAGGTGAGCAGCGGGTTGGTGGCTTCCACAATAAGCGCGCGCACGGGGTAGGGTTCGCCCGTTTCCATGGCGTGCAGCACCAAGTCGGGGTGGGCGCTGCACAAATACCGCGTGGGCATGTGACGCCCCAGCTTAGCGGTCAGCGCGTTGGCGTATTCGTAGCCTTCGTAGCTTTGCAGGGGCGTGTACGGAGTGTTCAGGCACAGCGCGCGGTTTTCCGGCGTAAGCGCGTAGGTCATTTCCAGCTGCACTTCAGGCACGAATTCGCTTTCTTCGGCCAGCACGCAGGCACCTGGCTTGTCCACGTTGCCCGTGATGGCGCGCAGGCTGCAGATGGCGCGGTGGGTGGGAGCCACGTTTTGCCCGCTTTGGTCCACCCCGCGCCCAGAAACCAGCGCAGCGGATTTAGCCTTGCCCCATAGGCGCGCCGCCTTGCGAATATCTTCGGGGTCCAAGCCGCACAACTGGCCCACGGTTTCGGGGTCGTAGGGCTCCACGTTGGCCACCAGTTCGTCAAATCCGTGGCACCACGTGTCCACGAAATCGTGATCCACCAGGTCTTCTTCCACTATCACGTGCAGAAGGCCCAGCGCCAGCGTGCAGTCCATGCCCGGGCGCACCGGCAGCCACACATTGGCCAGCGAAGCGGCCTGCGTGTAGCGTGGGTCAACCACCACCAGCGGGATTTCCCAGCCGTCCAGGCTGCGCAGCGCCTGCCAAAACGCGGAATTGTCGGAATCGGCGGGGTTAGTGCCCCAGATGAACACGCATTCCGTTTCGCCGGGGCGAATATCGTGTTCCACCGTCCAGCCGAAGGTGAGCATGTCCATCCAGATGCGCGGGTTCCAGCAAATTTGCCCGATGCCCATGTTGTTGGGGGAACCGAACAGGTTCATGAACCGATGCAGCGGCCAAAACGACGTGTGCGGGCCGCCTATCATGGAAGCCAGCGTGCCTGGGCCGTGCTGTTCTTTCAGCGCACCCAGGCGCTGCGCTATTTCATCAAGCGCTTCGTCCCAGGTTACGCGCTGCCACTGGTTGGAGCCGCGCTCCCCCACGCGCCGCAGCGGGAAATTCACGCGATCGGGGGCATCTAGCACGTCTAAGTTCATGCGCCACCGGCGACACCCCGCCAAGATCTTTTCGTCATAGGGATACCGCGTGGGGTCAGGCTGCAGGTCTACCACCTTGCCGGCATCCACCACCGCATGAAAGCCGCATAAGTACCCGCAGAAGTGGCAGTTCGTCTTCTTTATTTGGCGGCCCTGTTCGTCGGTGGCCTCAACGTATTCGCCGGGCACCGGAACGCCGTTATGGTACGGGTCGTAGGCCGCCATGCGCTATTCCGCACCTTCCGCGCCGGCAAGCCCCATGAACGAGCGCGCTGATTCTTCCACGCCCAGGTTTTCATCGAACAGGAAACGCAACTTCATGTACTGTTCGCAGTACGCCCACGGAATGCGCCAGCCGTACAGCAGCTCCAAGTAGTGATACACCGGTGCGCTGGCCTGGGCCATGGTCAGCTGAAAACAGCAGCTCACGCACGGCGTGACTAAGGCGTTCGCACCGGCTTCTAAGGCCTCTTCGCCGTTCAGGCGCGCACTTTTGTTGGCGGCCTCAATCTTTCCCGCCGCCCGGGGCAGGCTGCCGCAGCACACCGACTTTTCGTGGTGGTGCTTGGGCTGGCGAACTATGTCTTCCGGCATCAGGCGGCGCAACCCTTCGGCGAACACGCCGAAAGGCTTGTCAGGGCAGGTATCTTTCAGGCTGAAAACCGCCTGGGGCGCAGGCGCGCCTTCCGGCGTTTCCGCAAAGGCCGCATACCCGCCCAGAACGCCTTCATCCCATTCTTGGGCAAATACCTGTTGCGCGGTGGCAGGATCCACGCGGTAACCCATATCCGCCAGCACTTGGGGCAGCACCACAACCTGCACATGTGCGGTGGCGGGGTCTTCCGCAAACACCCGGCGCATCACTGCATGGCAATTCGCGCACGCCACCACATAGCGCGTGATGCCGCGCTTCACGGTTTCTTGGCGCAGCTGCTCTTCAAAGGTTGCCTGTACCGCTTCGCCGTCGGGCTCGTAAATCAAAATCTTGCCGCAGCACAGAAGCGAAATGCCGTCTACCTGGCCCGCTTCGCGCAGCAGGTCATACACACTTTGCACCAGCGGCAACGCGTAGTTGATAAACGAACAGCCCGGGAAGAACACGCTGGTAGGCTGCGTTTCGAATTCGGTCGTCCCCACAATATGGGTTTCCAGCCCCGGGTAAGCACAGCTTACCTTGCTTTGCGTAAGAGCATCTTCAAATTCATACGTATCCATGCGGGCACACCTTTCAACGCACATACTATCAGGTTTTCAGCATTTGCGGTTTTTTGCGCTTTTCCCGCTTTCCCCGACGATAGCCTTTAGCTGGGTATTTGACAATCCCCAGCTAAAGAATATCGCTTCTGCTTCTTTGCTCAGGCCGTTATGCCAAGCGAGCCCGACCTGACACAGGCCGGGCTCGCTTTGTGTTCTACCCGTGTGTTAGCACGTACAGCACATCTTAGAATTCGTTTTGGCCGTTGTAATCCCAACGCGTGAGGAATTCCGCTTGACCCTTCTTCTTCAGCTTGGTGAAGTACCTGATCTCGCCCGGAATTTCAGCGCGATCGTCGCTGAAGATGCACATGGCACGCAGCAACAAGCCGCCGCACAGCACCATGATGGGGGCCACAATGTGGGTGAGCACCTCAACTTCGCCGCAGAAGATGTTGATGATTTCCGGAATGCCCAGGCCAATGCAGATCATACCGCCCCAGAAGGCCAAGGCGTAAGAGCCATGGATCCAGCGGTGGGCAACCTGGTTTTGCACCTTGTTGCCCGAACCCAGGAAGGACAGAATCATCACAAACAGCACGGTCAGCTCGGCAATCACCAGCACGATGTCGTACTCATGCACCTGTTCGTGCACGAACGTGGAAGCCAACTGCACGCCCATGGTGGCGCCTTCGGGGTGAATGCCCGCGAATAGCATGATGCCGGCGCAAGCAGTGGAAAGCGCGGAAACGGTGAACAGCACCGGCAGCGCCGGGGTGGCCCAGAAGGAATGAGCCTTCAGGGTGGAAAGCATGACGCCGGTGTAGACCATGATGCAGAAGCCTGCTACGCCGGCCAGCACCATGCATACCGGGCCAGCCACGCGCAAAGCGTCAGCCAGGCCCTGGAAAGGCCACAGCCACTCAACCGATTCGTAGGGCAGGTAGGCAACCCACCACACGATGGCGGCCAACATGGCAACCGTCAGGAACCTAGCACCCCAGCAAATGATGGAAGTGTTCTTCAGGAACACGCGCAGGAAGGCGAAGGGCTGACCCAGCTCGAACACCAAGAAGAAGCAGCCCAAGGCCAAGCAAGCAATGGCAACAAGCATGGGCAGCCAAACCACCTGCACCATCTCCATGGAACCCGGGGCCATAATCAACGTGAAGATCATAGAAAGAAACATAATGCCGCCACCAAGGCCACCCAAGAACAGGTAGACGAAGATGGGCAATTCCCAATAATGATGACGCATTAGATCGTACCTCCCAAGTCGTCGATGTAGTAAATCTGAGGCTCGGTATTCAGGTTCTCGAAGATGCGAGAGGTCTTATGGCGGCCGACCAGCTTCG
This sequence comes from Coriobacteriia bacterium, assembly GCA_030523425.1. Taxonomy (GTDB): domain Bacteria; phylum Actinomycetota; class Coriobacteriia; order Coriobacteriales; family Eggerthellaceae; genus JAUNIP01. The sequence continues at coordinate 5,901 of JAUNIP010000020.1, read as the reverse complement.
AAACTTCAGAGCTGGGGTCGTCCAAGTCGCCGAAGATACGGGCCTTCTGGTGGCACGTCTGCACGCAATAGGGATCTTTGTCAGGCTCATACTGACGGCGATCGCGGCAGAACGTGCACTTGCGAATGAACTGATGCAAGCGGGGCTCAAACTTGGATTGGTCGCGCATGCCATAGGGGCACGCATTCACGCACACCTTGCAGGCCATGCACTTTTTGTATTCAATCCATACGGTGCCATCTTCGTCGCGCTGGGAAGCGCCCGTGGGGCAAGCCGGCACACACGCCGGCTTGTCGCAATGCTGGCACAACATGGGGGTCCAGGTGCGGTGCACGTTAGGCCACTTCCCCGTAGCACCCGTGGAAAGCACCGGGTTGTAAACAATGTCAATAGGCAATTGGTTCCAGGTACGGCAAGCTACAGTGCAGGAATGGCAGCCGATGCAACGACGCTTGTCAATAACCATACAAAGACGAGTCATGTCTCTACCTCCCTACACAGTAGTCTCTTCGGCGGCAGCCGCAGCCATATTCCGCATGGCTTCAGCGGCGGCCCTGGCAGAATCAACGCTGACTCCAGCACCAGCCACAGCGCCCGATTTATAGTCAACCAAGTCTGCAACCTGCTGGGAAGCGTCCACCGAAGCACTCAGGGCTTCAGCAACCGTCTGCGCAATGGGGTCGGCAGCGGCAGCTTCGGCGGCACCCGCGCCAGCGGCGGCGCCGGCGATGCGCTCTTCGATGGTAGCCGGCAGCTCAACGCCGCTCAAGGCGTTGTATTCCATGTCGTAGCAGGCGCCGGTGGCGTCGTCCACCAGCTGGTTGGTCTCAGCGTCGTAACGCAGGCCGTAGGTGGCGTCGTAGTAGGCGCCCGTGGCGTCGTCCACCAGCCAGCCGGACTCGTCGGCGCGCAGGCCTTGCAGGAAGGCCACGGCCGGATCGGCCGAAGTGGCGCCAGCAGCAGCGCCGGAACCAGCCGTGCGCTCGGCAATGGTGGCCGGCAATTCGCCGCCGTCAAGCGCGTTGAATTCCATGTCGAACGTAGCACCCGTGGCGTCGTCCACCAAAATGTTGTTGTCGCCGTCGTAGCGCAGGCCGTAGGTGGCGTCGTAGTAGTAGCCCGTGGCGTCGTCAACCATCCAGCCGGATTCGTCCAGGCGAAGGGCGGCCAAGCCAGCAGCGTCGAGCGCCGCAACAGACGGAATGACGGCAGCCAAGGCCGGCGTATCGGCCATGGGCACCGGTTCAGGCAGCACGCCGCCGTCCAAGGGATTGTATTCCATGTCGAACGTCGCACCCGTTGCGTCATCCACCAGCACGTTGCTGGCGCTGTCGTAGCGCAGGCCATAGGTCATGTCGTAATAAATGTTGGTGTTGGGGTCATACATCCAACCCGAAGCACCGTCATAGTAATGACCCGTGGATTCCTGGTAGGCATACCCTTGGTTGTAGTCCCAGATAAGGCCAGCAGGAACGTCGTAGGTGGGGTCGATGCGCAGCGGTTCGTAGTCCATGCCATAGCGCATGCCGGTTTCGTCGTCCACCAAGCATTCGCCGGCGGCATCATAGCGCCACACGTTGGTGGCATCGTAGTAGCCCTTGGTGATGGGGTTGATCAGCCAACCCGATTCATCCAACTTGTACTGGGTGGCCTTGTGGTACAGCGTGTTGTTCTGCCAGCACCATTCGAAGCCTTCGGGCACTTCGATCTCAGGCTGCGGCTTTTCGAAAGGAATCTCCTCGCGGGCCAAAGGACGCGTGCTGGGCATTTCGTGGATGCCCGGCTCAGCAACGGAACCCGGAATAGAGAACAGCGTGTCATCTTTCTTGTACACCATGTCATCGGGGGCGCACTTGTACACCTTGCACAGCAAGCCGCGGTTAGCCCAGGAACCGCCCATGGGGTCGCAATGCTCTTCGTCAACAGAAGTAAGCGTGTTCACGTTGGATTCCAGGCAACCGAAGGGGTTGTCCAAATCGGCCGAGCCGTCGCGTTCGGGGTACCACCAACCACGGGGGCACATGATAACACGCGGGTCCACAATCTGATCCACGTCCGCACGCATCTTGATGCGACCGCGGCGGGTTTCAATCCAGCACCAATCGCCCTGGTCGATACCCAGCTTTTCAGCCAGTTCAGTGTTGATGCAGAAGTACGGATCCGGGGAGATGTAGCGGATATAGGGCATGTTGAAGTGCTCGGAGTGATGATACGGCATGAAGCCGCCGCCGGTGGTCAGCACGATGGGGTATTCATCAAGCAGCTCGGGTGTGTCGTTGGGGTTTTCCGAGCAGCCAATATAGGTGGGCATGCCGGGGAAGCCTAGTTCCTTCATGATGGTGGAATCCAGCTCCACCTTGCCGGAAGGCGTCCAGAAGCCGCCGTTGTGCTCAAACTTGCGCTGGTGCAGCGGCGGGTAGTACATGCGGATCTGCTCGACGAATTCGTCCCAGTTGGAAACGGGCAGGCCCAAGGATTCCATGATGTGGTAATACACTTCTTCTTCGGTTTCCCACGGCCAATTGGCGGGGTCCTGACCGCAGGCCAAGCCCAGCTTGCGCCAGAAGTCCATGTCGGTGTGACGGTCGTACTTCGGCTTGATGGCGCGGCGGCCACCCATCAGCGAGTCAGTTGCGCCGTAGTGGGTAACGATGATAGGACGCTCCAGGGCGCCGGCGGCCGGGAACACGTAGTCCGCGAACAGGGCGGTAGGAGTAATCCAGTAGTCAACCACCACCAGGAATTCAACGGCCTTCAAGGCGGCCAAGGTCATCTTAGCGTCGCCGTAGGAGTTGATGGGGTTGGTAGCATTGCAGATAAGGGCGCGAATCTGATACGGGTCGCCCGTCAGGATGGCCTTGAACACGCTGGGGCCATGGGCTTCGCAGAACCATTCTGCCGGCAGCGTTTTGCCCCAGTTGCGCTTGGCGTTGTCAGAAATAATCTGATAGCCCGTCCAAGACGTAAGTTTGAAGCGGCTGATCTGCTTGGCCTTCATTTCTTCGGGCAGCAGTTCATTGAGTTCTAGTTCTTCGTCGGTCACATAGTTCAGGGCCGGGCCGGGCATGCCGTCGCCGCCGGGGACTTCCAAGTTGCCGGTGACAGCACGCAGCAACGCGATGGCGTGGCTGGCGGTGGTAGACGTGCGGCCTAGCTGGTCCCACGTGCAGCCCCACTGGATGCAGCCGGGGGTGTTCATGGCGTACATGCGGGCCGCTTGGCGGATCAGGTCGGGCTCCAACCAGGTGATTTCGGAAGCCCATTCCGGCGAATACTCAAACACATGGTCCATCAGCTCTTCGTAGCCACTGCACCAGTTCTCGATAAAGTCGTAGTTCGCCAGGCCCTCGTACATGATGGTGTACAGCATGGAAAGCGCCAAGGCGGCGTCAGAGCCGGGACGCAGCGGCAGCCACAGGTCGGCCTTCGCGGCGGTTTCGGAATAGCGCGGGTCCACCACGATGGTCTTCATGCCACCCTGGATAAGGTCCCAATACCCATGCATGCTAGGCAGAGTGGAAGCGCCGGGGTTCATGCCCCACAGAATAAGGCTCTTCGCACCGCCCAAGTCGGTCTCGAAGGGAGACCAGCCCGCAACGCAGGTTTCAGCCATGAAGGTGGGAATCCAGCACAGCAATGCGTTGTGGAAGCCGTTCGGCGTGCCGAACTGGTTCAGGAAGCGACGGCGGGCCCAGTCGTCGGTACGGGTGGTACCGCCAGCGGAAGCAACTGCTTCGGCGCCGCTTTCTTCCTTGATTTGGTTAAGCCTTTCGGCCACCTCTTGAATAGCTTGATCGTAATCGATCTGCTCCCATTTGCCTTCGCCCTTTTCACCCGCACGCTTCAACACGTGGTTGACGCGGCCGGGGTGATTGACGTGCAAAAGAGCACTCGTGCCACGGCAGCACAGGCCGCCCTGGTTCGAGTAGTTGGGATCGCCCTCAATCTTGATGACGTCGCCGTCCTTGACGTAGGCAAGAACGCCGCAATTCGCGTGGCAGAAATAGCACAGCGACTTCACGCACTCAACACCTGGGGCATGAATGTCAATCTCCGGCATATACTTTCCCCTCTTCTCCTCGTCTGCCATCTCTCCAAATGGCAGTCCTCACCATTAGCGCAAAACGCAGGACGGCAAGCGGCCTACTGCTGCAGGCCGAACCGCAAGCCCCTCTTGAGCGCGTGCAGCAGTACTAAATGTAGAAGACCAACGCTGCAACGCCTCCTACAGGTAGTACCGCTGCAGCCTCTTCGCAGGCTTGCGACTCCTCCCCCTTGTTTGCGCATGCGGCTGCAAGACATAGTCCTGCACCCAACTTGGAAATTATAGCCGTATGAGCAAATTCACGCTAGCAGATAATGGTAAAAATTGATTATTTGTTCAATAGGTCCGTAAGCGGTAAAGTGCCTGATGAAGTTGTATAGTTTGATTATATAGCAACCGATTATTCTTACTGAAAAATAGATATCTTCAAACCTGCAGGTTGAAGTGCAAAAAAACAGGGGAAGCCATGGGAACACACACGTTTACTTTTATGGGCACCGGCGCCGGATGTGGCGTGCCGGCGTTTTTCTGCGACTGCCCGGCCTGCACCGAAGCTCGGCAAAACCCCCGCGCGCGTCGCGGCGACTGTGGCATTATGATTCGCGGCGAAAAGACCACCCTGATTGACACGCCCCCTGATTGCCGCCACCAGCTTATACGCGAAGGCGTGCGCGCCGTAGACAACGTGCTGTTCACCCACTGCCATTCCGACCACGTGGGCGGCCTGCTGGAACTGGAATACATGGTGGCGCTGAAAACGAAGCAAAACCTGCCCGTGTGGGGCACCGAAGACACCTTGGCCGGCATTATGGGCGAATTCGAATTCATGTGCTATTGCCTGGACTTCCACGGCCTTGAGCCCTTCGGGTCCTGCGAATTCGACGGCGTGCGCTACACCGCCTTGCCCGTGCAGCACTGCGCAGGCTCGGTGGGATACCTTATTGAGACCGACCGTAGCCGCACGTTTTACGCACCCGACACCGCCAAGCTGCTACCCGAAACCGCCGAACGCATTCAAGGCATAGACGCGTTGGCCATGGATGCCACCTACTGGAAGCACTGCCCCACCCCTAACACTCACCACAGCGTACAGGAATGCATAGAGGAAGGCCTTAGCCTGGGCGTGAAAACCGTGTACCTGACGCACCTGTGCATGCACTACTACGAACCCGTGACGCTGGTGGAGTTGGAAGAGTTCTGCAAGCAGTATGACGGCCGCGTAGTGCCCGCCGCCGACGGACTGAGCTTCGAAATCTAGGGGGGCTCAAACGGCGCGCCCGCGTTGCCTGGACCGGAGGCCCTGAAGGGGCCGAAGTGGAGAGACCTAGTCCGAAGCAAGGACCACTTGCATTGGGCGAACGCATGAAACGTGCGCCCGTGTTGCCTGGACCGGAGCCGCGCAACGGCGGAGTGGAGAGGACTACTTCGAAGTGAGAACAGCTTGCAGTGGTCGTGCGCACGAGGCGCGATGGGGGCGCTGCGCTGGGGCTATTGGGGCAAGGAAAGAGGCGTGCTGCTTTGGGGTATGGACCCTCGCCTTCGGCGACGTGGGTTGTGGCGGGCCGCAGGGTCGCGCGCACGAGGCGCGATGTGAGCGCTGCGCTGGGGCTATTAGGCAAGGGAAAGAAGGGCAAGCTTGCTGGTGCGCGGGCCCTCGCCTTCGGCGGCGCGGGGTTTTCGCGGCCGGGCGGGGCCCGGTGGCAGCAGAGGCCGAAAGACGGAATCAAATTCCGGGAAGATGGCAGCAGAGGCCGAAAGACGGAATCAAGGCGGCCCTTTTGGCCCTTTCTGGGCGCCCGAACGGTGCCACCCGCAGGCGCCCTTTCGGCGCCGAATCGCGTCATCCCAGGTCAGAC
>JAUNIP010000080.1 GCA_030523425.1 Coriobacteriia bacterium | reverse complement strand
GAAGGGGCCGAAGGGGGCGCGCAATGACGTCGTCCATTTGGCTGTTCGCGGGACTGAGCCTGCTAGGGGTGTTCATCAGCTCCATTTCGCAGGTGATGCTGAAGAAAAGCGCGCTCAAGCAGCATGACACCGTTGCCAAGGAATACCTGAACCCGGCTGTCATAGGCGCCTACGTGCTGTTTGTGGCCGCTACGCTTCTTTCGGTGCTGGCCTACAAGGGCATCCCGCTTTCTATGGGCGCCATCTTGGATGCCACCGGCTACATTTATGTGACCATTTTCGGCGTTACCATTTTCCACGAGAAACTGAACGCCCGGAAGCTGATAGCGCTGGCGCTTATTCTGGCCGGCATCGTGGTGTATTCATTCGGACTGGGCTGACGGGCCGCAACAAAGGGAGAAAGCATGCTGGTTTCAATTGTGATTCCGTGCTACAAATCGGAAAACAACATCCGCGAAGTGGTGGAGATGACCCAGGGCGTGTTCGACACGCTGCCGGGCTACGACTGCGAATTCGTGCTGGTGGATGACTGCTCGCCGGACAACACCTTCGTCTCCATCAAGCAGCTGGCGGCCGAATACCCCAACGTGGTGGGCCTTTCGCTCATGCGCAATTTCGGCCAGCACAACGCCATCATGTGCGGCCTGAACCACGTGCGCGGCGACTTCGCCTTAGGTATGGACGACGACCTGCAGACCCACCCGTCCCAGATTCCCGCCATCATTCGCAAGATGGAAGAAGGCTACGATATCGTGTATGGCGTGTACAAGGAATCCACCAACGGCGTGGCGAAGAAGTTCACCAGTTGGCTGAACCGTGTGACGGCGCAGAAGCTGTTGGGCCGCCCCAAGGACCAAGAAACCAGCAATTTCTGGATGATCACGCGTCCCATTTGCGAAGAGGTGGTGAAATACACCAACTACAATCCGTACATCCAGGCGCTGTTCGGCCGCATGACCAACCGTATAGGCATGGTGGAGATAGAACACCACGAGCGCATGAGCGGGTCGTCCAATTACACGTTAGGCAAGCTGGCGAAGCTGTGGATGGGGTATTTCAACTACACGGTGGTGCCGTTGCGCTTTGTGTCCGGCGTGGGCGTCCTTACCGCGCTGGTGGGCTTTCTGTGGGGCATTTGCACGCTCATCCACAAGCTGGTGGTGCCCGACGTGCCGGCGGGCTGGACGTCTGTCATCTGCGTGCTGCTGCTGTTTTGCGGGCTTATCCTGCTGGCGCTGGGCATCATAGGTGAGTACTTGGGTGACCTGGTGCTTTCCGCCAACAGCACCCCGCAGTTCGTAGTGCGTGAAACCACGTATCAGCCCAGCCGCCTTTCGCGCCCCCAAGACGACCGGGCGCAGGAGTTTTACCGGTAAAGGCGCGCTGTGGCAAGTTTAAAAGGCGCAACCATACGGTCGTTGTTCTGGAAGCTGTTCGAGCAGGGCGGCACGGCTGTTGTCACCTTGGTGGTGCAGATTGTGCTTGCGCGCCTTTTGGCCCCGGAGCAGTTCGGCATGTTGGCCATCATGCTGGTGTTCATCAACGTGGGCAACGTCATTGTGCAAAGCGGCCTGAACACGGCCATCATTCAAGCGCCGGACGCCACCGAAAAGGACTATTCCACGGTGTTTTGGATGAGCCTGGCCATTTCGCTGGTGCTCTACGTTGCGGTGTTCCTCTTTGCGCCGGTGGTGGCTGATTTCTACACCATGCCGGAAGCCGTTACGCCGCTGCGCGTGCTTACGCTGGTGCTGGTTGTCAACGCGTACAATTCCATCCAAGAAGCCATCGTGGCGCGCGAAATGCAGTTCCAAAAGACCTTCCGCGCCACCATCAGCGCCGGCGTGTGCTCGGGCACGGTAGGCATCCTTATGGCGGTGTTCGGCTGCGGCATTTGGGCCTTGGTGGCCCAGCAGCTGGTGCAACAGGCGGTGAAATGCCTGGTGTTGGCCCTGCAGGTGCCCTGGAAGCCGCGCTTTGAGTTCGAAACGCACCGAGCGAAGGTGCTGTTCCGCTTCGGCTGGAAGCTGTTGGTTTCGGGCCTTTTGGAGCAGGGCTACCAGGGCCTTTCCAGCCTGCTGATAGGCAAGGCCTTCAACAAGACCGACTTAGGCTATGTGGACCAGGGCAAGAAATATCCCTATGCGCTGGGTTGTTTGCTAGACGGCGCCATCCAGCCGGTCATGCTTTCGGCGGTGGCGAAGGTGAGCGACGACGCGGCCATGGTGAAGCGCCTGGCGCGCCGCGCGCTGAAGACCTCCACGTTCTTGGTGATGCCCGCCATGGCGTTGTTCGCGGCGGCGGCCGAACCCATTGTGCGCCTGCTGCTAGGCGAACAATGGCTGCCTTCGGTTCCCTTCTTGCAGATGTATTGCTTTGTGTATGCGCTGCTGCCCATCCACACCACCAACCTGCAGGTTTTGAACGGCGTGGGGCGATCGGATGTGTTCTTGAAGCTGGAAGTTATCAAGAAAGTGGTGGGGGTCAGCATTCTGCTGGTGGCGTGCTTTGTGTTCCAGAACCTGTATGTGCTGGTGGCAAGCTACATTTTGACAGCCATCATAAGCACGTTCATCAATGCGTGGCCTAACAAGAAGATCATAGGGTACAGCTACGTGGAGCAGCTGCGCGACATTGCGCCGGCGTTTGCGCTGGCCCTGGTGTGCGCGGCGTGCGTGTATCCGCTGGTGCTGCTGGGGCTGCCCGACATTGCCACCATATGCCTGCAGGTGGTGGCCATGGTGGTGCTGTATTGCGTGGCGGCGAAGCTTTTCCGTGTGGAGGCGTTTTCGTACCTGCTGAACACGCTGAAACAGATTAGAATGAAAAGCCTGTAAAAGGTTGTGGGCGCGCGGGCGCCTGGGAGGATTCCATGGAAAACGAAACGATTTTGGTGACACGTTCTTCAATGCCTGACCTGGACGAATACGTGCAGGAAATTGCGTGTTTGTGGGACACGCATTGGCTGACCAACATGGGCGAAAAGCACGTGCAGTTCGAAGCGGACCTTAAAAAGTATCTGCAGGTGGAAAACCTGGCGCTGTTCACCAACGGGCACAATGCGCTTGAATGCGTGATAGAGGCCATGGGGCTTTCGGGCAAGGTGATAACCACGCCCTACACCTTCGCATCTACCACGCACGCAGTGGTGCGCAAGGGCCTGACGCCGGTGTTTGCCGACGTGAAGCCCGAAGACTACACGCTAAACCCTGCAAGCGTGGAGCGCCTGATAGACGAAGACACCTGCGCCATTCTGCCCGTGCACGTGTATGGCAACCTGTGCGATGTGGATGCCTTTGAGGCCTTGGGACGCAAGTACAACCTGAAGGTGATCTATGACGCCGCGCACGCATTCGGCGTGAGTCGCCACGGCGTGTCCTCGGCGTCCTTCGGCGACGCTTCCATGTTTTCCTTCCATGCCACCAAGGTGTTCAACACCGTGGAAGGCGGCGCGGTGTGCTTTGCGGACCCCGCGCTGAAAGACGTGCTGAACCAGTGGAAGAACTTCGGCATCACGGGCACGGAAAGCGTGGAATACGTGGGCGGAAACGCCAAGATGAACGAACTGTGCGCCGCCATGGGCATCTGCAACCTGCGGCATCTGGATGCCGAGATTGCCAAGCGTAAGGTGGTGTACGAACGTTACATGAGCCACCTGCAGGGCGTGCCGGGCATCACGCTGCCGGCAGCGCAGCCAGGCGTGCAGTCGAACTATTCATACTACCCGGTGGTGTTCGAAGATGACTTCGGCGCCACGCGTGACGATGTGTATGCGGCGCTGATGGCGCTAGATATTCACCCGCGGAAGTACTTCTACCCCTTGGTTTCCGAATACGAGTGCTACCAGGGCCGCTTCAACCCGGCTGATACGCCGGTGGCCAAACACGTGGCCGACCGCGTGCTTACGCTGCCGCTGTATGCCGACTTGGCGCTTGAGCAGGTGGATCGCATCTGCTCGGTGGTGCTGGGCTGTGGCAAGGAGGCATAAGTGGGCCAGCCGTTACTCAGCGTCCTGATTTCCGTTTACAACCACGAAAAGTATATCGAGGAGTGCCTGCGCAGCATTGCGGCGCAAAAGACCACGTTCGATTTCGAAGTGCTGGTGGGGGAGGATTGCTCCACCGACGGCACGCGCGCCCTGCTGCAGCGCCTGCAGGCCGAACTGCCCAGCAACTTCGTGTTTTTGTTCCGCGAACAGAATATGGGCGCCGTGGCCAACGGGGAAGACTTGTATGCCCGGTCCCGCGGGAAATACCTGGTGGACTTTGAAGGTGACGACTTCATGGTGTATGAGGGGAAGTTCCAGCAGCAGGTTGACTTCTTGGAAGAGCACCCCGAATACACCGTGGTGTACACCAACTGTTCGGTGGTGGGCAACGAATCCGAGCCCTTGGCCGAAGGCTATCCCCAGTGCCTGGACGATGATTATTCCTATAAGGAAAACTTCTACAGCGTGCTGCCCGGGCATTCGGGCACGTCTGTGTGCCGCCGCGAAGAATATTTCGCCATGCGCGACAAGTTCATGGCGCTGAAGTCCTATGGCTTTTATCCCGGCGACCGCCGCAACGCGTTCATGTTTCTGACCATGGGCAAGGTGCGCTGCATCCAGCAGCCGTGGAGCGTGTACCGTCACGTGACCAAGGGCGGTTCCAGCTATTCGGCAAACCTGAAAAAGGACCGGAAGTTCGCCGAAAACGAAGTGGAGTTCGGTCGCACGCTGGTGGCATTCGCGGACAACTATGGCGATGCGGAAGCCCAACACTGGGCCCGCATGAACCTGTTCCGCTTCCGCCTGCGCTGGTGCTTTTCGTCCGTGAAGCTGGAACGCTTCGGCGTCATTTGGCGCGATGCCCGCAAAGAGCAGCATAGTTTTGCTCTTCTTTGCTCATACCTACGCTGGGGTTGTGTCCTACTAACCCGAGTTCTACGAGGCAGAACCATAGTCTAGCTGCCTTTCTTTTGCGCTTTTTTGCGCCCTATGTCACATCGACCGGAGGCGCGCCGGAGTGGAGGAATCTAGCCCGAAAGCCGCAGTGCTTCCGTTAGGCGAAATCCTGGCACGTCCGGCTGCTCGGGGGCGTATGTGAAATGGGGACGTAGCATTTTTCACATTTTGGGGGAGCAAAATGTGAAA
>JAUNIP010000079.1 GCA_030523425.1 Coriobacteriia bacterium | reverse complement strand
CCCGGGGCGGGTGTGCCGCGCGCCCGACCCCGGTCCCGCGAAGGTTATTCGCTGGCGTAGCCGTTGGGGTTGTTGGATTGCCAACGCCAGCTGTCTTCGCACATGCGGGCCAGGTCGTATTCGGCCACCCAGCCCAGTTCGTCGGCGGCTTTTTGGCAGGCCGCGTAGTTTTCCGCAATGTCGCCTGCGCGACGCGGCTTGATCACGTACGGCAAGTCCTTCCCGCACGCCTTGCTGAACGCGGCCACCACGTCAAGCACGCTGGATCCCTTGCCGGTGCCCAGGTTGAAAATGCCCACGCCACGCCGGCTGCCGTCGGCCGCAGGCTCCCCCGCCACGCTGCCCAGCCCTATGGCCGCGCCCGTGCCGACCTTGCCGCCCATCCAGTCAAGCGCCGCCACGTGCCCGCGGGCCAGGTCAACCACGTGAATGTAGTCGCGCACACCCGTGCCGTCCGGCGTGGGATAGTCGTTGCCGAACACACCCACAGCTTCCAGCTTGCCCACGGCCACCTGCGCCACATACGGCACCAGGTTGTTGGGGATGCCCTTGGGGTCTTCGCCAATCAGCCCGCTGACGTGCGCGCCAATGGGGTTGAAGTAACGCAGCAGCACCACGTTCCATTCGTTGTCGCCCACGTACAGGTCGCTGAGTATTTGCTCTAGCATGCTTTTCGTCCAGCCGTAGGGGTTGGTGCAGTCGTGCTTGGGGCAGTCTTCGGTGATGGGGATGAATTCCGGTTCGCCGTACACCGTGGCGCTGCTGCTGAACACGATGTTCTTCACGCCGTGTGCGCGCGCCACCTGGCACAACAGCAGCGTGCCCGTGATGTTGTTGTGGTAGTACTCCAGCGGCTTGCGCACGCTTTCGCCCACAGCCTTGAAGCCGGCGAAGTGGATGATGGCGTCAATTTCGTTGCCGGCGAACACGGCAGCCATGGCCGGCACGTCCAGGATGGAGCCCTGCACGAACTGCAGCTGGGCTTCGCTGGCGCCGGTGATTTGGCGCACGCGGTCTACCGCCACGGGACTGGAATTCGACAGGTCGTCGTAAATGATGACGGAATATCCCCTGGTCAGCAGCTCCACACACGTGTGGCTGCCAATGAAGCCGGCACCGCCGGTCACCAGGATGGTCAGCTGGTCGCGTTCCTTTGCCAGGCTTTTGTTAGACATGGGCGTTCCTTTCACGCGGGGTTGCAAGGCAAAGTATACCCAACCCGCACGGATTGTGCGGCGGGGCGCGCTACAGCGGGAAGCGCTTCGCCACGGTTATGAATTCTTCCACTGCGGGGGTGTTCGCGTCTAAGGTGGCTATGCCTACTTCCATGAACTGCTGGGGGCTCAAGGGTCGCACGGCTATGGCGCCGTTTGAGCTCCAGCCGTTAGAGGTGCCCGCGCTGCACAGCGTGAAGCCCAGGCCCTGCCCCACCATACGCCACGCGGTGAAGCAGTCGTTGGTGGCGTAGCGCACGTCGGGTTCTATGTTGCGCTGGCGCATCAGCTGCTCGGCGAAGGATTCTCCTTCCGGGTGGATGCGGATGAACGGCTTGCCGTCTAGCTCCGCCAAGATGAGCGACGAATGCTTCGCCAGCGCCGACGACGCCGGCAGCCACGCTACCAGTTCCTGTTTGCCCAAGGGCACCCAGTTGGTTTTGGAGTGGTCGCCGTGGAACAGGCAGCAGTCGATGGCGTGCTGTTCCAGCATTTCCAGCAGCTTGATGTCGCTGCCGCCCATGATGTTCACGCGCACGCCGGGGAACAGCTGCTGGTATTCCTTGATCACACGCGGCAGCCACATGGACGCCAGGCTGGAAAGCGCACCGATGGTCAGCGTGCCTTCCGCCAGCCCGCGGATGCGCGCGCCGGTTTGCTGCGCTTGCTCTTCCAGCTTGCACATCTGCTGGAACATGGGCAGCATGCGCAGGCCTTCCGCGGTGGGCGAAACGCCGGAGCTGCTGCGCGCCAGCAGCGGGAAGCCCAGTTCCGCCTCCAGGGAGTTGATCAGCCGGATGATGCCTGAAGGCGTGTACCCCAGCTGCTTGGCCGCGCCCGACATGCTGGACGTTTCCACCGCCGCCACGAAGGCCTGATACCTGTTAGAGTCCATGTTGCTCCTTCCCTTGGGCTGCGGCGGCCCCCGCGCCAGTCCGCCAGTTATCACAAAATGTTATAACTTTTATGAAATATGTCAACAGCGCACACCCCACGCTAGCATGAGAAAGCCCTGATACAGAAGGAGTTAGCATGCTTGTCAAAATTTGCTTGGTCGTTATCTTTTTCGGCGTGGCCATCGGCGTGGGCATCTACTGCAAGTCGTCCACCCGCAGCGTGGACGGGTTTGTGCTGGGTGGCCGCAACGTGGGCCCCTGGATGAGCGCGTTTGCCTTTGGCACCAGCTACTTCAGCGCCGTGGTGTTTGTGGGCTACGCCGGGCAGTTCGGCTGGAGGTACGGCTTGGCGGCGTTTTGGGCCGGCCTGGGCAACGCCATCATAGGCAGCTTGCTGGCTTGGTGGGTGCTTGGCCCGCGCACGCGCGAAATGACGCACCGCATAGGCGCCACCACCATGCCGGAGTTTTTTGGCAAGCGTTACGGGTCGCACGCGCTGCGTGTGGCGGCAGCGGCCATCATCTTTGTGTTTTTGATCCCCTACACCGCCAGCGTGTACAACGGCCTGTCGCGCCTGTTTGGTATGGCCTTCGGGCTGCCTTACGAAGTGTGCGTGATAGCCATGGCGCTTATCACCTGCATATATGTGGTGGTGGGCGGATACATGGCCACCGTGGTGAACGACTTCTTGCAAGGCATAGTCATGCTGGTGGGCATCTGCGCGGTCATCTTTGCCGTGCTCAGCGACAACGGCGGCTTCATGGCCGCCATGACCAGCCTGTCCCAAATAGACGGCGGCACCAACTTCCAAGGCGTGTTTACCAGCATGTTTGGCCCCGACCCGCTTAATTTGCTGGGCGTGGTCATCCTAACCAGCCTGGGCACGTGGGGCCTGCCGCAGATGGTGCAGAAGTTTTACGCCATCAAAGACGGCCCGGCCATCAAGCAAGGCGCCATCATCTCCACGCTGTTTGCCCTGGTGGTTTCCGGCGGTTGCTACTTCCTGGGCGGCTTCGGCCGGCTGTACGCCGACAAGATTGACTACACCGCCGCCGGCACGCCCGTGTTCGACTCGGTGATTCCGTCCATGCTGTCCACGCTGCCTGAAGTGCTGATCGGCGTGGTCATTGTGCTGGTGCTTTCGGCTTCCATGTCCACGTTGGCCGGACTGGTGCTGAACAGTTCGTCCACGCTGACCTTAGACTTCATAGAAGGCAACATCGTGAAGAACATGGACGAAAAGAAGCGCATCGTGTACATGCGCGTGCTCATCGTGGTGTTCATCGTGATTTCGGCGGCCATCGCGCTGTTCCAGTACCACTCCAGCGTTACGTGGATTGCGCAGCTGATGGGCATTTCGTGGGGCGCGCTGTCCGGCGCGTTCATTGGGCCGTACCTGTGGGGCCTGTATTCCGGGAAGATTTCGAAGGCTGCCGTGTGGGTGAGCTTCATCCTTGGCGTGGGCCTGACCACGGGCAACATGATCATGGGCTTCATCCCCGGCGTGACGCCGCTGTTTGCCAGCTCCATCAACTGCGGCGCGGTGGCCATGATTGCCAGCATCGTGGTGGTGCCGCTGGTCAGCCTGTTCACGCCCAGCGTGCCCTTCGACGTGAACCCGCCCGCCCCTGAAGGCGCCATCGACCGCGAATACGCCGCCGCCGTGGCAGGCGAACCCGGTCCCGAGCTGCCCGCCGAAGCCCTGATAGACGGCGCGCCGAAGCAGTAGGTTGCGAACAGGACGACGGTTGGTTACAGTTTTGTACCTTATTTGTGGAAATGGGGTATATGCGCAACCATTCGGAAACACCGCGCTTTTACAATAGGTGCGTTTTGTAGGTTGTCGCGAAAGGCCCAATTTAGCGCATGCGGCGTCAAAAACAAGTAAACACCCAGCTCACAGGCTATGCTGCCTATTCCAGGGACAGCCTTACCTACAACACCAAAACACGCTTCGGCATGAGCACGCCCAAGAAGATCCTCATTGGCTTTTTGGTGGCCCTGCTGGTGGTGGTGGCTGCCGCGGGCACGGCATTTGGCCTGTATATCAACCAAATCAGTAACAACCTGAAGGGCAATTACAACGAAGAGGAAACGTTGGCCATCAACGAAAAGTTGGTGCCAACCACCACCGTGGAAGAACCCTTCTACGTGATGCTCATAGGCTCTGACGAACGCGCCAACGACGACGAATTGGGCGCGCGGTCCGACTCCAACATCTTGTGCCGCATAGACCCCACCACCTGGGTGGTTTCCATGATTTCCATTCCGCGCGACACCAAAATCACCTACAAGGGTTCGGTCATGAAGTTCAACGCGGCCTACACCTACGGCGGCGCGGCGGGCGTCATAGAAGCCACCACGCAGCTGACCGGCGTGCAGATCAACCACTACGTCGAAGTGAACTTCAGCGGGCTGGAAGCCCTGGTGGACGCCGTGGGCGGCGTGACGGTGGACGTGCCCCAGCCCATCAACGACCCGCAGGCCGGCGAAGCCACCATCGACGAAGCCGGCGTGCAAACCTTAAACGGTGCGCAGGCGCTGGTGTTCGCGCGCAGCCGGCATTACTACCTGGACGGCGACTTTTCGCGGTCGGCTAATCAGCGCACGCTGATCATGGCCATCGTGAACAAGGTGTTTTCTCTGCCCATCGGCCAAATTCCGGGGGCCGTGCAAGAAATGTCCAAGTGCGTTTCCACCGACCTTACAGTGAACGAACTGTACAGCTTGGCCATGCAATACATGAATTCCGGCGCTCAGATGACCCTGTATTCCACCATGGCACCTTCGACCACCAGCGACGAAGGCGGCGCGTCGTACGTGCTGGTGGACACCGTGGGCTTGACGAACCAGATTGCCCTGATGGACGCCGGCGGCGACCCCAGTGAAGCCCAGATAAGCCCCGGCTACACCGTAACCGGCAAGTTCGAACACTACGACTACGTGGAAGGTTACGACTAAGCGCAGGCACGCGGCGTGCGAACGCGGCAGAACACGCACTCATGTCGCCCCAGATGGGGGGCACAGAACACGCACCCATGTCATTCCAAGCAAGCGGTGCCACAGCAAGCGGGCGGCGAAAGGCCGGGGCGTCGGCTGGTCATAGGCCTGAAATTTTGTGTGAACGACGAA